>NVTJ01000079.1 GCA_002401545.1 Alphaproteobacteria bacterium | reverse complement strand
AGCAGCATCCGCGATAATTCGCTCATGGTAATAACCCCGCCCGGTGTGCGGTCAATGGCCACCAAAACATCAAATTTTGCCAAAGTCAGCGGCGTATGCTGCTTCATACGTTTATTCAATATCTGAACAACACGCGTCGAACTGGCCAACATTCTAACCCAGAGTTTCAACTGCTTCTGCTCCTCATCATCTATATTTTCCTTGGTCATCTTCTGCATCATCCATTTTCAAAACTATTTTCAGACCGGAATAATAGCCCTTTAGACATAAAATAAATTGTTTTATGTCAAGTTCCCCAATAAATTTAGCATAAAAATAAAATTCCTGGCAAACAGCGTCACACCAAAGAAGCCACCTGTTTAATATATTAACTATTTTCTTTTAAGCTTAAAGTAATCATGTTATAATGAGGGAAAGCATTGGAAAATATCATGATTGAACATATTCTGAAACCTGTCACCATTAATGGAATGAAGATCATTAACAGAATCGTGGTTCCGGCTATGGTGACCCGCCTTTCAGGAGAAGACGGCTTTGTTAATCAGGATATCATTGACCGTTACCTGTCGTATGCGCGGGGAAATGTCGGCCTGATCATTGTGGAGGCCATGGCGATCCATCAGGCAAAGTCCGGCCCGCTGCTGCGCCTGTCCGATGACAAATTTATCGAAGGCCACCAAAAGCTCACCAAAGCCATTCATGATACCAGTGATTCACGGGTTTTCCCCCAACTGATCCATTTTATGAAAGTGGCCCGTTCCGGTTGGCGCCAGACCATTGACATGTTGTCCGAAGAAGACATTAATAGCATCATTCAGGATTTTGGCGATGCCGCCGTCCGGGCGCAACAGGCCGGATATGACGGGATTGAGCTTCATTCGGCCCATGCCTATACCCTATCCTCTTTCCTGTCCCGCCTTAACCGGCGCCGGGACCGTTATGATGGCCGTTCTCTTGAAGGACGCTTAAGGATGTTTGGCGATGTGATGGCCGAAGTCCGTTCCAAAGTAGGCGATGCCTTCCCCATTGGCGTACGCTTCCTTGCCGATGAAATGATCAAGGATGGCTATACCATTGAGGACAGCCGCCTGATTGCCCTACGCATGGCTCAGCTTGGGGTGGATTATATTTCCCTGTCGGTAGGCGGTAAATTTGAAGACGCCATAAAACAGGAAGGTCTGCCCCCCTACCCCTATACCGGCTATTCCGGCGAACGCTGTATGCCGGGGGCCTCATTTCCCAAAATGCCCCATGTCCATTATGCCGCTTCCATAAAGAAAATGATTAACGATAAGGGATATGACATCCCGGTTATTTCCGTGGGCAAAATCAATGACCCAAACGACGCCGAAGAGCTTTTGCGCAGCGGCAAGGCTGATATGATCGGCATGGCCCGACAACTTCTTGTGGACCCGAACTGGCCGCGCAAAGTCGCCATGGGCCGCCAGGAAGATATTGTGCGCTGCGTTTACTGCAATGTGTGCRAGCAACTTGATGAGAAATTCAAAAAAGTCACCTGCTTTCTCTGGCCCAAGGGATATATGCAGGCACCGGAATATGAACCCGATGCGACCCTGCCGGTCTGGGACTGCGAAAATCCTCTAACGGCCGAATATATTGACGGGGCTGTAAGGTTAAAATGGCAGAGAGCCGCAGGTGATGTCTCCGGCTATGACCTCTACCGCGCAGAGGATGGCGGCGAAGCCACAGTGATAGAGGCAAAAAAGGGCGGGAAGTTCAACGACAAATCCGTTCTTGGCGGCCTGAAATACAGTTATTACATCCGGGCCTATTCAAAATCAGGGCAAGCCAGCATACCCTCCAATCTGGTTGAACTTGACCTGCCCATAGAAAAATTCCTGCCCCGGAAAACCTTGGGCTAGCCCCCTTATATTTCTTCTGATATAAGGCTGTCATGATGAAAGACACTGAAAATTTCCTGACGGATAGCGAAATCGTCAGCAATGCCCTCAATGACYATATGGAACAGTCAAAGGCAAAATCGGTCCCCGTTATTCATCAACTGCCCTGCGACTATCTGGCCGACCTGTTAAAGCTTGATCAACTGGTCACAGACGGTGGCTTGACCGGGGACAGGCTCAAAAACTTCCTGTCCGGTTATCTGGCCAATACAACCCGTCTGCATCATCCGGGCTACCTCGCTCATCAGGTGGCCACATCACATCCCACAGGAGCTTTGGGGGCCTTCATTGATGCCACAACCAATAACCCCATGGCAATTTATGAGATGGGACCAGCCGCAGCCAGTATCGAATATTTCATGATCAACTGGATGTTGAAAAAAGTTGGCTGGAAAACGGTCCCAAGCGGGGAACAGCTTGACCCGGCCTCTAATCATGGAGCCGGGGTATTGACTCACGGCGGATCACTGGCGAATCTTACGGCCCTGCTTGCCGCACGCAGTGCCAAGGTGCCGGATTTCTGGATGAACGGCAATCCGGGAAATTTAGTCGTTCTGGTGCCGGAGCAATCCCATTATTCCATGAAACGCTCCGTCGCTATTCTGGGCTTTGGCGAGAAAAATTGTATCACCCTGCCCGCAGACAGCGATGGCAGGGTTCTGCCTGCGCAAATTCCCACCTTGATTGATCAGCTATCGCAGGACGGCAAAAGGGTCATCGCGCTGGTGGCCAATGCCTGTGGTACGGCGGCGGGCCTCTATGACCCTTTGCCCGCCATTTCCCGTATCTGCCGGGACTATGATATCTGGTTCCATATTGATGCGGCCCATGGCGGTGGCGCTCTGGTTTCCCGAAAATACCGCTATCTGGTAGAAGGGATAGAACTTGCAGATTCTATCATATGGGATGCCCATAAAATGCTCAGAACCCCCAATGTCTGCGCAGCCGTACTGGTGAGGCAGCATCACCACCTCGACCATGCTTTCGCACAGGAAGCCAGCTATCTCTTTCATAAAAAAGACAAATTCGGATTTGATTTTATGGCGCGTACGGTGGAATGTACGAAAGCAGGGCTGGGACTGCGCCTGTTTATGACCCTTGCCGCCATGGGCGAACGAGGGCTTGAAAATTATGTGGACTTTATTGTCGGTATGGCACATCAGGCCGCAGACTATATCGACGCTCAGGATGACTTTGAGGTCGCCATTACGCCCGAAACCAATATTCTCTGCTTCCGAACCGGGGATGACGATGATTTACAGCTGGAAATCCGTCGGCGTCTGCTGGAAAAAGGAAATTTCCTTATTTCCACAACCCTCTACCGGGGCCATCGCTGGCTCAGGCTGGTTTTCATGAATCCCGTTGTCACTCTGGATGATGTGAAAGACCTGATTACAGAAATTCGCCAAATTGCTTTGATTTCAGGTGAGAAACAATATAAATCATAAAATACAGTGTATTTTACTATATAATTCAAGCCATATTGTATAATTATATGATATGTTTTCATATATAATATACAATTAACCCATGATTGTGTGGCATAATGTGTCAGGTAATGAAAAAATAACGAAACAAAATATCATAAAAGACAAGCCTCTGGAATTGGACCGCCATTGGCACCTTGCCACCAATGATCATGAGATTGCCCTGACTGAGTTGGAATATTCCCTCTTTCGCTCCTATGAGAGTTTTTCCAGATGGATGAAAGAATGTACAGTTGCCGCCTCAGGTTTCAGTATGAGCGCTAATGACTGTGCCATCCTCAATCTAATTGCCATGCGGAACCGTCCCAAAGGCATTACGGAAATCGCCCGGCTGCTCAACCGTGATGACAATACCAACATTCAATATACCATTCGCAAGCTGACTAGCGACAAGCTGGTTGAAAAAACATCCACAGATAACCGGCGTAAAGGCGTTCGTTACCGCACCACTGCCGCCGGGAATAAAGTTGTGGCGCGGTTTGTTGCTCTGCGCAAAGGCCTGTTGATTGAAATGACAGAAGCCATTCGGGCCATGGATGACCAATTGACAAACGGCAGCAAGATACTTGATATTATGACCGGTATGTATGAACAGGCCGCAAGGGTCGCCGCAACCCACAGGCCTACTTTTGATGAAGAAGACTAGCAGCAAATGGAGCATTAAGGGAGGATAAGTCATCAAAATCAGCCGGAGAAATTTTTCCTTCACGGGCGGCGCTTTCACGCTGGCCTTTCTGTTTGAGGGTGGCGTACTCAATCTCACCCCGGCGCAGGCAAATACACAGAATCTGCCTTTTCAGATATTAAGTCCCCATCAGGCCGCACTCATTGATCTTCTGGGAGAAGCTATCGTGCCCGGTGCCCGGGCCGCTGGCCTGTCCCATTATATCGACCACCAACTCAGTTCCCGTGACAATCTTCTGATTTTGCGCTATCTGCGGGTGAAGCCGCCTTTTGATGGCTTTTACTCTTCTGCCCTAACGGCATTTGAACAAGCCGTGAGGAAAAGATACAACAAAAACCCCGGAGAGCTTGCCCAAGGGGAAATGTCCGAATTTATCACCTCTATCATGCAGAAAAACCCTGAGGGTTGGGCAAAATCAGGGGAAGATGCCCCCCCAGCCCCGTTCTTTTATTTTGTCCTGCGCAGCGACGCTATTGATGTAACCTACGGTACGATGGCGGCTTTTGACAGTCTGGATATTCCCTATATGGCCCATATTGAACCTGATCATGCGTGGGAGAGCAGGCGTGAATAAATACCCGGAAAGAACTGATGTTGTCATCGTTGGCTCCGGCGCGGCAGGCAGTCTGATGGCGGTAAAACTGTCCAAATCCGGGAAAAAAGTCATTATCCTTGAGGCTGGCCCCATAAGAAAACCCGGTGACCTGATCAGTTCGCAAATTCATGCCCGCCGCCTGAAATGGTCCGGCGAGCCTGTTGAGGAGACCGGCGCACAGCCCATCGGCAATGTCTTTAATTCCGGCTATGGCACTGGCGGGAGCGCGCTCCATCATTACGGGGTCTGGCCGCGTCTGCACGCCGAAGATTTTAAAGTTAAAAGCCTGTATGGCCGCGCTTTGGACTGGCCGATCACCTATGATGACCTGCGCCCCAGTTATGACCAGATCCAGCAGGAAGTCGGCATTTCCGGCGACAAAGCCCGTGAGATATGGCGACCGGATGGCGCGGACTATCCCCTGCCCCCGGTCCCGGTTTTTCAACAGGGTGAAATTATCGCCGGGGGTTTCAAAAAGCTGGGCAAAAGCATATCCCCCCTGCCGCTGGCCCTTAATAGCCGGGACTATAAAGACCGCCCGGCGTGCCTTTGGGATGGCTGGTGTGACGCCGGCTGCCCCACCGGGGCTTTGGCTAACCCGCTTGCACTCTATTTGCCGCAAACCGAAAAGCAGGGGGGCAAGATCATACATAATGCCACCGTCAGCCGTATCCTGACCGATGATGGTGGTAAAAAGGCCATCGGCGTGATTTACCATGCCGACGACGGGACGGAAATCACCCAAATGGCCCATATGGTTATTCTTGCCGCCTTTGCCGTGCAAACTCCCCGACTGCTCCTGAATTCTGCGGACGGTGGTCTTGCCAACCGCAGCGGCCTGGTCGGAGCCAATATCATGAGCCATGCAGCGGCAACGGTATATGGCCTGTTTAACGAAGAGATGGAACCCTATATGGGTGCCACAGGCGGGCAGTTGCTTAATCAGGATTCCTATGATCATAAAGATAAGCGAACAAAGGGGTTCGGAAGTTATCAATGGATGATAGCTCAAGCCGTCAAACCCAATGATCTTCTGGGCTTCGGCGGCACAAACCCGGCGTTGTTTGGCCCGAAACTCACCGAATTTATGCAGCAGGCTGCTCAGCATTTCGGCGGCATGACCGGCTGTGTCGAGGATTTGCCGGTGCAGGAAAATCGCATAACCCTTTCTTCTGACAAGGATAAATATGGCATCCCCCTGCCGACGGCAGATCATGCCTCGCATAAAGATTCTTATGCCCTGTGGCAAGCGGCCAAGGAGGAAGGTACAGAAATTTTTAAGGCCGCCGGAGCGACCCATATCTGGAACGGCCCCCTCGGCCCCATGCATATCATGGGCGGAACGATTATGGGGGATAAGGCAGAAAAATCTGTGACAAACTCTTACGGCCAGTGCCACGACATTGACAATCTTTTTATCGCCGGACCGGGCTTATTCCCCACCTGCGGCGGTGTGAACCCGACCTTTACCGTCCACGCCTTAACCCTCAGGTCATCGAAATATATCCTGAAGAACTGGCCCGCAATCACATAGAAGGACAGCTATTATATATCCTGAATATGCAGGACGATTTTTCCTCTTGTCTGCCCGCTTTCTGATCGGCGGTGCGCTTCGGCGGCATCTTTCAGTGCCAGGGTTTCTATTTGAGGTATCTGCAATTTCTTTTCGGCATACAACATCATTATTTCATTCAAAATCTGTCCATCCGGGCGATTATGCAGGAATTCGGTTTTGATGTTTTTTGCTTTTATTTCAGCCATATCCGGCGGTGGATTATTCATATAGGGTACCGCCCCCCCGGCCTTGACCAGATGAATGGCTGCGGTAATGGCCGCCTCATTTGTCAAGGATTCCAGAACCACATCTATGCCATCCGGCTCCCTGTCGCTGATGACATCAACATAATTATCTGTTGTGTAATCAATGACAAAATCAGCCCCCCGCGATTTAACATAATCCAAATTATGTGCGCGCGCCGTTGTATAAACATAGGCGCCCAGATGTTTAGCGATGGAAATTGCCACACTGCCAAGACCCCCGGCACCGGCCTGAACCAGCACGGTCTGCCCCGATTTCAAGTTTGAAAATTCCACCAGAGCCTGCCAGGCTGTCAAACTGACCAGTGGCACAGCGGCCCCTTCAATAAAGGAAATATTCTCCGGCTTCAAAGCAATCGCGGTGGAATCCACAGCAATATACTCGGCATAGGTTCCCCCGTGCAAAAACCAGCTAAAGGCCAGCCCAACCACATCCTGCCCAATGCTCCAGTCAGTATCACCCCGGTCCACGATACGGCCGGAGAAATCCCAGCCGGGAATAATAGGCCATTGCCGTTGAAAGAAATCGCTAAGCTCACCGGCGCGAAGCCTACGGTCAATGGGATTAACCGCCGCCGCCGCGATGCGAACCAGAACCTGCCCCGGTTTTAAATCCGGCTCTGGCATATTTCCCGTCTTCAGGACATCCGCCGAGCCGAATTCTTCATAATATACTGCGCGCATATCAGTTGAAGTTATATTTAATGTTAAATCCGAACCAGCGGGGTGCGCGAAAAGAGATTTCGTTACAACCGCATAGGGTAGCCAGGTCAAAGCCCTGCGTTCCCGCACGGGCATCGGTCAGGTTGCGGACTTGTAACGCCACTTCCAGCGTTTCGTCTTCCGTCGTCCATCCCAGACGGGCATTGGCTAAAAAGTAGCTGTCAAACTGATCTGCATCAAAATTCCTCAGATTATAAAAGAAAGAATCAGACCATGCGGCATCGCCCAAAATAGACATCGTGCCGCCAAAAGCTTCCCATTCGTAGCGGACCAAGCCGGAAAACTGGAATTTCGGTGTATAGGTGGGTTCAACATCGCGTACAATCGGGCCACCGATACGCAGGGGAACATCTTTAACCGTGGCATCAATCCATGAACCGGAAATTTGGGTGAGCAAGCCGGGGAGTGGCGTGAACTGTAATTCAAAATCAGCCCCGTAATATTCGGCATCAGCATTGACCACGATCCCGGATACGCCGGTGAACAGGAAGGCCTGATAATCATTATAATCATAATAGAAGAAGTTGCCGTTAAAGCGGCCGCGTCCTTCAGCGAATGTCTTTTTAAACCCTACTTCATAACTATAGAGAATTTCTTCCTTATAGGGTATGGCCTGCTCAACATCCGGAATCGCCGCCCCCCCGGCCAACTGGGCAAAAACTACCCGCTTTCACACCGCGCTTAATGGCGGCGTATACAAGAAGATCATCATTTGGACGATAATCCAGTTGAAGGTTTCCGGCCCAGAGCGTGTCACTGGTATCATCTGTAAATGTGGAAGGGACACCGCCCGGGAATATCGGGCCAATCTGGAAAGGGTCTCCCTGATCAATTTCCAGGGAACTCTGGGTGAAAAAGATGCCCTGAAGGAATTTGTAATCTTTTTCTTCCTGTATGACACGGATACCGGCAGTAAAGGTCAGTTTATCGCTAAGGTCATATTCGATCTGGCCAAATGCAGAATAGGACTCAGTATCCAGATTTGCCACAGAGGACAGATCAAACGGCGCACCGGGAACAACACTGCCCACGGGGAATTTCAAACCATTGTGCGATTCATTGTCAATATTCAGGTAAAATAACCCCACAACCCAGCGGGTTTTGTCACTTTCACCATTAACCCGTACTTCCTGGGTAAAACTGGTGGCATCAACGGAAGCAAAGTTGGCGGACTGATTAACCGGGGCCGCGTCCACATCAATGAACAGCAGTTTTTCATAATCCTTAAAGTCAGAAATAGCCGTTAACGTCATATTTTCATTGATATCCCAGCTGATGTTTAAATTAACGCCGTAAGTATCAATACTGCCCTGATCTTCAAAGGCAAAATCACTTGAGGTGGTAAAATCTTCCCCATCAGGATCAACATAACCAAAAAAGTCGGTACCCACCCCAAAGCGGGATGTCAGGAAAGCATCATCGGGATCATTCAACCCAAAGACACCATCATTATCCAGATCAGAACCTAAATCAATGCCGCCGGGACCAATGGAAGCCCGGGTTTCATTGGGTCCCACATCAAGAACATCCACGAGTTCAAAGGCGCCATTAACATCCTCAAACACACCAATGGTCGGTTTGGACTGATAAGGACCGGTGGCCAGTGTGCTGGTCGAATAATTGCCGGAAAGGCGAATGGACAGGTCTTCGTTAGGCTGAAACAGGAAAGTACTGCGGGCAGAAAAAGTGTCGTCATCCCCCAAATCAGCCCCGGCACCATCACCGGGTGATCCGCCAAATTGCCCGTCCGGGAAATTATTTTTCAGGAACCCGTCATGCTTTCTATATTTAACGGCAAATCTTCCCGCAGCCTTGTCTGAAAAGGGAATATTCAAAGCTCCCGTAACTTCATAGCTTTCCGCATTGGCCGGTGTGTCAAAAATACCAACAGTGGCATCAACATAACCCTCAACCCCGTCAAAGGTTGGCTGGCGACTTATATAATGCACCAGACCGCCGGTGGCGTTGCGGCCAAAAAGCGTGCCCTGCGGGCCTTTAAGAATTTCAACCCGGTCAATATCAAAGGTGGCAAAGGACTGCCCCTGTGCAATGGCGATATAACCCTCATCCAGATAAACCGCATTGGGCGATTCCACAATATCATTAAAGTCATTCTGGGTGACCCCGCGGATGGTAAACTGGGTATTCTGACCCGCAAGGTTACCACTGATATGAACGCCGGGGACAAGGTCGGCGACCTCAGAACTCTGGGTAATACCCATCCTGTCCAGCATACCGCCTGAAAAAGCCGAAATGGCCATGCCTACATCCTGTAGATTCTGCTGGCGTTTCTGGGCGGTAACGGTAATTTCTTCCAGTGTATCAACCGCTGGTCTGCTGTCTTCTTCCGCGCCCAGAGCCATAACCGGCATGGCCGTTCCAAGTAGCATACTTGTCAGTGCGCTCAATTTTAAAGCTGTCAGAGAAATTGTGATAAGGGGTGTATGGGTCACAGTTTTTTCCTTGTTTATGAATGGTGTATTGTTCAGCCCGTGAAGAGCTATAGGTGTTTTTATTGGTATTTTTATAATTAATTTAAACTTAAAATAAATTTACACCCTTTGTCAACTATATTTTTCCTCATGGCTTAGGCAAAAAAATGTCCGATGAATGTAAAATTATCCACCGGACATTGATCATTGCTTTATATATTAAATTTATTTAAACTACGGCAGTTGCTTCGATTTCTACTTTGGCACCATGCTCAATAAGCCCGGAAATCTGGATCAGGGACATGACCGGAAACACTTTGCCCATGACCTCCCGGTAAACCGCCCCAATCTCTTTTTGCTTATCGAGATATTCCTGTTTATGGGTCACAAACCATGTCATCCTTACGATATGTTCCGATCCGGCATCACATTCTTTCAACACGGCCAGAATATTTTTCAAGGCCTGCCTGATCTGATCCTCAATGGCGTCGGATTCAAACTCTTCTTTCTCGTTCCAGCCCACCTGACCGGCAACAAAAACCATATCACCCTTGGCTTTGATACCATTTGAATAGCCCTTGGGCCGGGGCCAGCTTGGCGGTTGTAAAATTTCCATATTCTCAGACCTCAAATTGTTTCTGAATTTCCATGATGTCACCTTTTTCATCACCGCATGAAAAACGGTAAGGTTCCCGATGTCCCCGGTACAAAACACCGGTGTTAAAACCATCATCAGACATAAGGCGACGCGCTGCCCTCGCAGGATCATCGGTTTCGTCAACCATTGCCTTGTGAACCTGTTCTTTCCAGACTTTCTGGTCTGGTCGAAAGGTCACGCAGGGGCTTAATATCTGAACGAAGGAAAATCCCGGATGCTCGATGGCATCGGCAATGACATTTGCCGTACCCTTCACATCGCCGGAAAAAGTCCGGGCAATGAAGTTGGCCCCGGACGCCAGGGCAATCACCAGCGGATGAAATGGCGAAAGGCCGGTGCCACCCGGCGACAATGCACTGTCCCAGCTGGGGTCCGTGGTTGGTGAAGGCTGACCCTTGGTCATGCCATATACTTCGTTATCCATGACAATATAGGTCATATCCGCATTACGCCGACAGGCATGAAGGAAATGATTGCCGCCGATGGAAAAACCGTCCCCGTCCCCGCCAGCGGCAATGACCGTAAGCTCTGGACGGGCCACCTTGACCCCGCAAGCCACCGCAAGGCCCCGGCCATGAATGGTATGAAAACCATAAGTATTGGTATAGGCCGGAATCCGTGACGAACAGCCAATGCCCGATATGACGGCGATGTTTTCAGGGTCCAGTTTCAGTTTTGCAAAGGCCTGAGTGACTGACATCAGAACATGGTAATCGCCACAACCCGAACACCAGACCGGTTTCAAAGGGGTTTTATAATCACTGGCTTTGAATTTTTTTGGGGTTAACTCGTTCATTGGTCGCTCCATGTTTTAATGGTGTCTACAATCTCGCCCGGCCTGATAATCAATGGCCCGGGCCGCCGGAAGGATCTTACTTCGCCCGGCATGTCATAATTCGCCCTGAGCAGCTTAAGGAACTGCCCGGAATGGCTCTGTTCCACCACAAGAATGCGTTTTGCCCCCTTGAGCGCATGGTTAAATTGGGTGGGTACTGCTGGTAAAAGCAGTCGCATGGCCACAAGTTTACAGGGGATACCTTCTGCATTCAGGCGTTCTATGCCTTCACGAACCGCATTTGTCGTTGAGCCCCAGGTGAGGATAACAAGCTCAGAATTGTCATCGCCTTCCACATCGGCCCAATGGTTACCATAATCAAATTCGGCCACTTTCCGATCGCGTTTATCCATCTGGTCCCGATGGTCCTCCATCAGGGTGGACGGCAGACCTTTCGGGTTATGCTCAAGCCCGTCTGCGGTATATTGTCCACCCGCTGTGCCCGGCAGGGTCATCGGCGATACGCCGTCCGCCGTCACCGCATAACGCAGATAGTCTTCCATTGGCTCTTTTTCCACAAGGCGCTGAGCCATAAAGCTGATATTGGCCGGGGGATCAATGATTGAGCTCGCCTGCCCCATAAACTGGTCAGACAGGACAATGGCCGCCGTCTGCATGGCTTCCGCCAGATGAACCGACCACTGGGTCGTGAAAATACAATCCTCAACCGAGGTGGCCGCCGTCACAATATGGGGTGCGTCCCCATGCAGGCCATAAACCGCAATATTCAGGTCGGTCTGTTCAGACTTGGTGGGAACGCCCGTTGACGGGCCGCCCCGCATCACATTGACAATCACCACCGGCGTTTCCGACGACACGGCAAGGCCAATGCCTTCCATCATGAGCGACAGTCCCGGACCGGACGTTGCTGTCAGGGAAGGTTTGCCCCCGAAAGAAGCCCCAATGGCCATATTGATAGACGCAAGCTCATCCTCTGCCTGCACCAATGTTCCACCAAAATTGGGCAGGTTCGGCGACATCCATTCCAATACTTCGGTCGCGGGGGTTATGGGGTAAGCCGCCACAAACCTGATACCGCCGCGCAATGCGCCAAAGCCCACGGCCTGGTTACCACTGATTAGCCAGCGGCCTGTGCCATCGCCCTCTGTCGGCGATACTTTCACAGGCGAGGTTATTGCCGCCGCCGCTTTATATCCGGCACTCACCGCTTCGCGGCTTGCCGTCACGGCGGCGTCACCCTTTTTGCCAAGCTTCTTGGCTATGATTTTATTGATG
>NVTJ01000078.1 GCA_002401545.1 Alphaproteobacteria bacterium | reverse complement strand
TTTATATATTCGCTGGTATCTATCCCTGACTCCGGTCAGAATTTCATATTGGCTTAGGGTAGAGACTTCCGACGCCATTTCAAGTGTTATATGTTTCCCCAGAAGTTCAACATCGCTTCCTGTGCTGATTTCAATATCTGTCACATCAACGGCGATCATATCCATGGATACGCGACCAATGACAGGCAGTTTTGTTCCCTTGGCATAAGCCCAGCCGCAATTATTGAACATCTGCAGGTAACCATCGGCATAGCCGACATTTATGGTTGCGATCTGGCACGTCCGCTGTGCCGTCCATGCGGCGCCGTACCCCACCGACTGTCCGGGTTCAAGGGTACGGATTTGTAATATTTTGCCAGAAATCTGAAAGACCGGTTTGATCTTGTCCGGCATTATGACTCTGGTGGGATTGCCGCCAAACAAGAGCAGGCCAGGACGAAGCAGATCAAAATGATACGCCGGGCCAAGGAGGATGCCACCGGAATTGGCGAGGCTGGCCGGGGTGTCTGGAAAATGCCGGGTTATGGCTTTGAAAGCCGCCAACTGTTGGGCATTCAGGGGATTCTCCGGCTCATCAGAACAGGCGAGATGGCTCATGATCAGCGATATATCCAGCCTTTCCCTCAAATCCTTGTCATTGATGAAAAGCCGGGTTTCGTCCGGGCTTAGTCCTAACCGGTTCATGCCCGTATCAAAATGAATGGCGCAGGAGGGGCGGTTTTCAGGTAAAACTCTGGCCCACGCCCTGACCTGCTCAAGATCATTGAGGACAGGCCTGATATTATGCTGGATAAAATAGTCACTATGATCCGGAAAAATGCCATTCAGAACATAAATGACGGCACCCGGGGTAAAGGCGCGCAGCTTTATGGCCTCTGCAAGGTTTGCCACAAAGAAAATTTTACACCCGGCCTTTTGGAACAAGGCCTGTGCCACCCGTGCGATACCCATGCCGTAAGCATCGGCCTTGACCATGGCCGCGCATTCAACGCCCCCGGCTAACTGGCGGCATCTTTTGTAGTTATCTGTGATGGCGTCGAGTTCTATGGTCAGGGTTGCCTGGGCATCGGACGGAAAATCAATGGCTGTCATCAGTTATTTTGCTTCGGCAGATAGGCGGCAGATTCAGGCAGGTCAGAAAATTTGGTGGTACTGGCTTCAAATAATAAATCAATTTTACCGGTTGGGCCGTGACGCTGCTTGGCAATGATGAATTCAGCCCTGCCAAACAGAAGTTCCCCTTTCGCCATCCAGTCCAGATGCTCGGGCGTTCCTTCATCGGGCTGAACCAGATTATGATAATATTCCGGCCGGTAAACGAAGGTTACCATATCCGCATCCTGTTCAATGGAGCCGGATTCACGCAGATCAGACAACAAGGGGCGTTTATTCTCCCGGGCTTCAACGGCGCGGCTGAGTTGTGACAGCGCCATCACCGGAATCTGAAGTTCTTTCGCCAGTCCTTTGAGGCCACGGGTAATTTCTGAAATTTCCTGAACCCGGTTTTCCGGCCCTCTGCCGCCGCGACCAGAGCCGGAGAGCAGTTGCAGATAGTCCACAATGACAAGCCCCACCCCGTGCTTACGTTTCAGGCGCCGGGCGCGGGTTCTGAGCGCCCCGATATTGAGGGACGCCGTATCATCAATGAAAAGGGGCAGGTCTTCCAGTTCCTGTGCGGTACGAGCCAGCTTGTTGAATTCTTCCTGACTGAGTTTTCCCTGACGCAGGTCCTGCGAGGACAGCCCGGCCTGTTCTGCCAGAATACGGGCGGCAAGCTGGTCTGCGGCCATTTCCAGAGAAAAGAAAGCGACAACGGCACCTTTGCTTTCCTCATGGGAAATGCCCAGAGCCATATCATCGCGGTAGGCCTTGGCCGTATTGAAGGCGATATTGGTGGCGAGGGCGGTTTTCCCCATGGCAGGACGTCCGGCAATGATCATAAGGTCCGATTTATGCAAGCCGCCGATTTTGCGGTTGATACTGTCAAAGCCGGTGGTCTTGCCCGCAAGTTTTCCGCCGCGCTTGAAAGCCATTTCAATGATGCTGATCGCATCGGCTGTGGATTTTTCAAAGCTTTTGAAACCGCCCTCGGCGCTGCCCTGTTCTGCCAGCGCATAGAGGTTTACTTCTGCTTTTTCGATCTGATTCTGAGCCGTATTGTCCACAGAGTGATCATAGGCACCATTGACAATATCTGTCCCCACATTGATCAATTCCCGTTTGAGGGACATCTGATGGATGATCTGGCCATATTCTGCGGCATTGATGATGGTGACCGCTGCTCCGGCGAGGCGGGCGAGATATTCTGCGCCGCCAATTTCTGCAAGGCTGTCCTCATTCTCGAAATAGGGCTTCAGGGTCACGGGTGAGGCGATCAGGCCTTTTTCTATGAGCTTTCGGCTGGCCTGATAGATTTGTCGATGGGCAGGATTGATAAAATGTTCTTCGGTCAGGAAATCCTGAACCCGTTCCATGGCATCATTATTGGCAAGGATGGCCCCCAGCAAAGCCTGTTCCGCCTCCAGATTATGGGGTGTTTGCCGAAATGTGCTGGCATCATAGGCAACCACATTGTCGTCCTGTGAAATGTCATCAACGGGTATGTCCGGAAAATCTGTCATATATTACTTCATCAATATATTCATCAAAACTGTATCTTAAAAGAAAAGGGCCGCTTCATCAAGCGGCCCTCATTGTAATTCTTAAAGTAAGTAAAAATTACTCGCTTTTTTCTTCCTCAGCGTCTTCCGCTATGGTTTCTTTTGCCAGAACCTCTTCGGCTTCTTCGCTGTCGGCTGCGACGGCAGCATCCGAATCTTCTTCGTTTTCAAAGTAATCCTCAACGGAGACATCCAGATTTTCCTCGGCCGCTTTGGCATCAAGACCCTTTGCCTGCATTTCAGCTTCTTCGGCTGAACGGGCGATATTGATTTCAATGGCGGCAAAGACCTCTGCGTGAAGCTTGATCTGAATGGTGTATATGCCAAGATATTTAATGGCGTGATCCATAATGACCTGACTGCGGGCAACTTTCAGATCCTGCTCATCAAGGGCGGTCGCAATATCACGGGCAGATACAGAACCGTAAAGATTACCGGATTCACCAGCCTGGCGGATGATGATGGCGGATACGCCGTCCAGTTTTGTCGAAACGGCTTCGGCCTCTGTTCTGGATTCCAGGTTACGGCTTTCGATCTGGGCGCGCTGGGTATCAAAATATTCCCGGTTGGCCTTGGTCGAGCGCAGGGCTTTTTTCTGGGGAAGCAGAAAATTGCGGGCATAACCGTTTTTAACCGTTACGACGTCGCCAATCTGACCCAGTTTGCGAACCCGTTCAAGAAGTATGATTTTCATGTCTCATTCTCCCTTATTGTATGAGGTATGGCAGAAGTGCCAGATTACGGGCGCGTTTGATCGCCTTGGCCAGTTCACGCTGTTTCTTGGTGGAAACGGCAGTGATGCGGCTTGGCACGATCTTGCCACGCTCGGAAATGAATTTGCTCAGCATGCGCACATCTTTATAGTCAATTGTCTGGGCATTGGCACCAGAGAAGGGACAGGTTTTGCGGCGTCTGAAAAAAGGACGGCGTGTATTGCCACCACCGCCACCGGAACGTTGTTCAGCCATGTGATGTTCTCCTTATTTTGTCGCGGCGGTTTCAGATTTCTCTGAAGCGGCGTTATCTGAGTTGTTGTAATCTGGTTTCTTATTTTCAAACCGGTTGGGGCGGCTGTCTCTGCCTTCATAACGTGAAGGGCGACCTTCGCGGTCTCTTGATTTCACAACAACTGAATCACCAACTTCGAGTTCTTCAACCCGGATGGTCATGAATCGCACAATATCTTCATGCAGGCGTTCGTTCCGTTCCAGTTCAGAAATGGCATCGGAAGACCCGTCAATATTGAACAGGACATAGTGACCTTTTTTGTATTTTTTGATCCGGTAGGCCAGGGAACGAAGACCCCATTGTTCGGTTTTGGTAACTTTGCCGCCATTGTCTTCAACGATTTTAGTCAAATCTTTGCTAATCGCTTCAACCTGTTGAGGCTGGATATCCTGGCGAGCGATAAATATATGTTCATAAAAAGCCATTTGCAGGCTACTCCTTGTCTGTTAATTTCATTTAACGGTTTTTCGGGCGGGGTGATTACGAATATCAAATCGTCACATTATTTAATTAACCGACACAGTAAACCGAGGCATTCTTTATAAGAATACCCTGAAGCGGCGCAATATACATGAAAGGCCGGTAAAGACAAGGGATAGTAAGGGCTTTTTCGGGATTTTTTTTGCCGTCCCGGCAATTCAGCTAAAATAACCCTCTCGAAAGTCGACTTGTGGGGGTCGACTTATGGGGGCCTAATCGTTATGAATAGCTTAAAGGCAACATCAGAAGGGTTTCCCCTATATGAGCAGAGCATTCGTTTTCCCCGGTCAGGGCAGTCAGACCGTCGGCATGGGCAGGGAGCTGGCCGGGAATATGCCCGTTGCTGCACAGGTTTTTGAAGAAATAAATGACGCTTTGGGGCAAAATCTGTCCAAATTGATGTTTGAAGGACCACAGGAGGAGCTCACCCTGACCGAAAATGCCCAGCCCGCGCTGATGGCGGTCAGCATTGCGGTAATGCGGGTATTGGAAAAAGACTTTGAGGTGAAACTTGATCAAGTGGCTTCTTACGTTGCCGGTCATTCCCTGGGGGAATATTCAGCCCTTACCGCTTCGGGTGCCCTTAGCCTTGCGGATACGGCGTGTCTGTTGAAATTACGCGGGCAAGCCATGCAGCGTGCGGTTCCGGTCGGGGTTGGTGCCATGGCGGCTTTGCTGGGCCTTGATTTTGATGTGGCGCAGGAAGTTGCCGATGAGGCGGCACAGGGAGAGGTATGCACGGCGGCAAATGACAATGCTGACGGGCAGGTGGTTATCAGCGGTCATAAAGCCGCTGTGGACCGGGCCATTGAAATTGCCAGGGAGAGGGGTGCGAAACGGGGTATTCTGCTGCCGGTGAGTGCGCCGTTCCATTGTTCCCTGATGCAGCCCGCCGCCGATGAAATGGCCGAAGCCCTATCAGATACCATAATTTCCCCCCCTAAAATTCCTCTCATTGCCAATGTGACCGCATTGCCGGAAAGTGATCCCCAGATGATAAGAAAATATCTGGTTGAGCAGGTTACCGGCAAGGTTCGCTGGCGTGAGACTATTCTTAAAATGAACGAGCTTGGTGTCAATCAGGTCATTGAAGCCGGGACGGGTAAAGTGCTTACGGGGATGATGCGGCGCATTTGCCGTGATATGAAGGGCATTTCTCTGCAGACGCCGTCAGATATTGAGAATTTTGCCAAAGCGGGAGAAGAGAATGTTTAATCTGGATGGTAAATGCGCTTTGGTGACAGGGGCTTCCGGCGGGCTTGGCAGTGCCATAGCCCGCGTCCTGCACGCGGCTGGTGCGAAAGTGGCCCTGTCGGGGACGAGGCTGGAGCCGCTGGAACAGTTGGCGACCGAACTTGGTGACGGGGCTTTTGTGGTTCCGGCGAACCTGTCCGACCCTGATTCCGTTGCGGCCCTGCCAAAGGCGGCGGAAGAAGCCATGGGGCAGGTGGATATTCTGGTGAATAATGCCGGAATTACCCGTGATAATATCGCCATGCGTATGAAAGATGCGGAATGGGACGATGTGATGCAGGTCAACCTGAAGGCGGCCTTTAAATTGTCACAAGGCCTGATGCGGGGCATGATGAAACGCCGGTGGGGCCGCATCATCAATATTACGTCCATTGTCGGGGTGACGGGAAATCCGGGACAGGCCAACTATGCCGCGTCCAAGGCTGGCATGATCGGCATGACCAAAAGCCTGGCGCAGGAGCTTGCGTCCCGCAATATAACAGTGAACTCTATTGCTCCGGGGTTTATCGAAAGCCCCATGACAGATGTCTTGACCGATGACCAGAAAAACAGTCTTTTGGGTAATGTTCCCATGAAACGTCTGGGTCTTGGGGCTGAAATTGCCTCAGGCGTACTGTATCTTGCCAGTGATGAAGCGGCCTATGTTACGGGACAGACGCTCCATATCAATGGCGGTATGGCAATGATTTAAATTTTATAGTATATTTATTCTTGGCAAGAACTGACTTAATGTGCTAGGAAGCCTCCGGTGAATGAACGGATTGGATTTAATGTGAAAGTCCATTATGTAAGTATGATGAATTCAGTTTTTTATTGCTTTTGCTTGTAAAAGGAAAATAGAGTATTAAATACTGGTTCTGTGATTATCAAAACCCGGGCTTGTAGAGCCCCTAAAATAGGGAAAAAAATATGAGTGACGTAGCTGAGCGCGTAAAAAAGATTGTTGTTGAACATTTGGGTGTTGAAGATGACAAGGTTACAGATACTTCAAGCTTTATTGATGATCTGGGCGCGGATAGTCTGGATACAGTTGAGCTCGTAATGGCATTTGAGGAAGAGTTCGGTTGTGAAATTCCTGATGATGCTGCTGAAAAAATACTCACTGTTAAAGACGCTATCGATTTTATCAGCGCGAACTCCTAAATAGCAGGTTCATGTTGCCTGATATTGTCGGTATGCAAAATAATAATGGCCGCGGTGCGCTATGTCTTTATTAACCTAAGGATACAGGGTTCGCGGTCTTGTTATTTTTGGAGTATTCTGCTTTAAAGAAAAGTCAGGCCATTGCAATAAAAAGAAGGTAAAATGATGAGACGAGTGGTTGTTACTGGAATGGGGATGATTACCCCGCTTGCATCGGGTCTCGAAGAAACCTGGAAGCGACTTATTGCCGGCCAATCAGGCGCAGGACCGATCAGCCGATTTGATCCGCAGGCTCTTTCATCACGAATTGCCTGTGAAGTACCGCTGGGCGATGGCACCAATGGCACGTTCAATGCCGATGACTGGATGACACCCAAGGAACGTCGCCGCATTGATGACTTTATCCTTTATGGCATTGCGGCGGCTGAAATGGCTCTGGAAGATGCCGGCTGGAAGCCCACAAGTGAAGAAGATCAATGGCGTACCGGTGTATTGACCGGGTCTGGCATCGGGGGGCTTCCCGGTATTCAGAAAGAATCCATCATTATGCATGAGCGCGGAGTCCGGCGGGTAAGCCCGTTTTTCATTACCCGTTGTCTGATCAATCTGATCTCCGGGAATGTATCAATCCGAAATGGCCTGAAGGGGCCGAACCATGCGATTGTAACCGCCTGTGCCACGGGAACCCATGCCATTGGCGATGCGGCGCGGATGATCATGTGGGATGATGCGGATGTGATGGTTGCGGGCGGTGGTGAGGCCGCTATTTGCGAGATGGGCGTTGCCGGATTTGCTCAGGCCAAGGCCCTGAGTACACATTTTAATGACACTCCGGAAAAAGCGTCACGACCTTATGACCGGGACCGTGACGGTTTTGTTATTGGTGAAGGGGCAGGTATGCTGGTCCTCGAAGAATATGAACATGCCAAAAAACGCGGCGCTAAAATCTATGCCGAAGTCGTGGGGTATGGCCTGTCCGGGGATGCCTATCATGTGACGGCTCCGGCACCGGATGGCAGCGGCGGATACCGTGCCATGCAGGCGGCTTTCAAGCGTGCAGGTATGTCGCCGGAGGATATTGGTTATGTCAATGCGCATGGCACGTCAACACCGCTCGGTGATGAAATCGAATTTAATGCAGTCAAAAGACTGTTCGGGGATGAGGCGGGTAAAATAGCCATGTCATCGACAAAATCCGCCATCGGGCATTTGCTTGGTGCAGCGGGCAGTACCGAAGCAATCTTCAGTATATTGGCCATGAACAGAGGTGAAATTCCCCCGACGTTAAATCTGGATAATCCATCGGATGGTATTGAAGGCATCAATCTGGTGCCCCACGAAGCCCAGCGGAAGACAGGCATTACGGCTGTGCTGTCCAACAGCTTTGGATTTGGTGGCACCAATGCTTCTGTAATCTTCAAGGCCGTTTAACGCAATCCCATGACAGGGATGGGCAAATATATCATTTTATTACTGATCGGCAGCGTCGCATTTGCGGCGCTGTTTTTCTATCTGGGCTACCGGAATTTTCATGAAGAAGGTCCGATAGATCAGAATACTGCCTACTTTCTGCCAAAGGGGCAGGCGGTTATCCGCACGGCCTGGGAACTGGAAGAAAATGGCTTTATCACCGATCAGGATATTTTCAGGCTGGGGGTCAAATTATCGGGCTTTGACCGGAATTTACAGGCCGGAGAATTTGTCATTCCGTCCGGTGCCAGCATGTTTGATATTATGATGATCCTGTCCAGTGGCAAGGTTATCCAGCATCGCCTGACCATCATTGAAGGCTGGACAAGCTGGCAGATTGCAGAATATCTCAATGGCATTGAAAATCTGACCAATCCCATAACCAACCTGCCACGGGAAGGCTCTATATTGCCGGAGACCTATCTTTATACCAAAAATACCACCCGTCATAACCTGATCCGGCGTATGCAGATGCGGCAACTGGATTTACTGGATGCTCTGTGGCAGAAAAGAGCAGAGGACCTGCCCTTCCTGTCCGTGGAAGATGCGCTTATATTGGCTTCTATCGTTGAGAAAGAAACGGCGAAGTCGGGGGAACGCGCTCATATTGCCGGGGTGTTCATCAACCGTCTGCGAAAAAATATGCGGCTTCAGACCGACCCGACAGTAATTTATGGCCTTGATCGAAAAGGATATATTGACCGTCCATTGCGTAAATCCGACCTGAAATCAGATAATCCTTACAACACTTACAAGATCAGGGGGCTGCCGCCAACCGCTATTGCTCATCCGGGCCGGGCCTCCATAGAGGCGGTATTGCAGCCGCTTAAGACGGATGATCTCTATTTTGTGGCTGACGGTAGCGGCGGACATGCCTTTGCCAGCAGTTTGCGGGAGCATCTGCAAAATGTTAAAAAATGGCGCCGGATTGAGAAGCTAAAAAGGCAGAAAAATTAATTCTTCGTCGGCATTACCCTGAAAATCCGGTCAAACAGCCATTCCGGCAGGAAGCGTACAATGGCCCCGTAAATGAGGCTCAATTGCCACGGGAAAGTGATGCGGGCCTGATTTTTTTCCAGTCCCTGGCGTAAAATCCTTATCGCCTTGTCGGTTTCCATCAGGAAGGGCATGGGAAATTTATTTTGGGCTGTCATGGCGCTTTTGACAAAGCCGGGACAGACCACATTAACTTCGATGCCGTGGCGGGCATAGAGGCCGCGCAGAGCTTCGCCGTAAGCCTTCACACAGGCCTTGCTGGTGGAATAAGCCGGAGAGGATGGCAAGCCGTGATAGCCCGCCAGCGATGATATAATGGCAATCTGTCCCTTTGCACGGGGTTGCATAAGGCGTATGGCTGGATGAACCGTATTGAAAACGCCGTTCACATTGACATCAAAAATCTGTCTGGTGTGGTCACCTAAATCCATTTGGGGGGTGAAACCGAGTCCAATACCTGCATTGGCCACCACCAAATCCAATGGTGCGATGTCATCACATTTCCTGATCCACTCAGACATGGCCACTTTATCACTGGTATCAACAAGTCCGGTATGCACGTCAGCCCCAAGGGACAGGCACTCTTTCTGAACGTCCCCCAATCTTTCTTCATTGCGGCCGGACAGGAACAGGATGATACCGCTTGTGGCATATTCTTTGGCCAGCGCCGCGCCCAATCCGCCGCTGCCACCGGTAATAAGAATGGATTTTGGATTTTTCATCTGCGGTTATTCCTGCTATAGCTTGTTCCTGTCAAACGGAACAATAACAGATGAAAAACTTTAAACTATGACATTATCAAGTATGACCGGATTCGCCCGCCTATCGGAGAGTTGGGAAAATTATCACTGGACCTGGGAAATCAAGAGCGTCAATGGCCGTAATCTTGATGTGCGTTGCCGCACGCCGCAGGGGCTTGATGCGGTGGAGCAGATGGCGCGTAAAACCCTGAAGGATAATATTGCCCGTGGCTCGGTGAATATTAACCTGCAAATGAACCGGGATACGGACGGCACATCGTTTAAAGTCAATCAGGAAATGCTTGACGCTTTGGTGGAGATTGCCACCACCACGGCCATGAATAACCATCTGCCCCAACCCAGCCTTGATGCGCTTATGGGGGTCAGGGACGTGATCCAGTATGTGGAAGCAGAAGAAGACGAAGCCACCCTTAAAGCCCGTGATGCGGCCCTAAAAACGTCTTTTGCGGCGGCTTTGTCGGCTTTTAAGTTGTCCCGTGATACGGAAGGGGCCGCTATGCAGGAAGTGTTAACGGGTCTTTTGGATGAAATTGAACGATTGGTCAAACAGGCTGACAGCCTGACACAGCAAATGCCGGACCTGATCAGGAAACGTTATCTGGACAAGGTGAATGCCCTTTTGGACGATAAGACCGGTATCGACCCGGACCGTATCGCACAGGAGGTTGTATTGCTGGCGACCAAGGCAGATATCAAGGAAGAAATTGATCGTTTATATGCCCATATTGAGGCCGCCAGATCGCACATTGATGCTGATGGCCAGATTGGCCGCAAGCTGGATTTCCTGACCCAGGAATTCAACCGGGAAGCCAATACCCTATGCAGCAAGGCATCGGATATTCGCCTGACCGATATTGGACTATCGCTGAAGACAACCATCGATCAGTTCCGTGAACAGGTTCAGAATATTGAGTAGAGAATATGACCAAGAATATAGAACGTAGGGGCTTATTGCTGGTTCTATCCTCGCCATCGGGGGCCGGGAAGTCTACCCTGTCGCGGCTTCTTCTGGCAAAGGACAAGAATATCACCCTGTCCGTTTCCATGACCACGCGGACGCCTAGGCCGGGGGAGGAGGACGGTGTTGATTATAATTTTGTCTCCACAGCAGAATTTGAAAAACTGGTGGAACAGGACGGTTTTCTGGAACATGCCAGGGTATTTGATAACCAGTATGGCACCCCTTCCGCCCCGGTGGAAAAGGCCATGAGCGAGGGCCGGGACGTTCTGTTTGACATTGATTGGCAGGGAACTCAGCAGCTCACTCAGAAAGTGGCCAAGGATCTGGTGCGGGTCTTCATTCTGCCGCCGAGCAAGGATGAACTGGAACGCCGCCTGAAAGAACGCGCCCAGGACAGCGATGAAGTGGTCGCTAAGCGCATGTCCAAGGCCAGCGAGGAAATCAGCCATTGGGATGGATATGATTATATTATTGTCAATGATGATCTGAAAAAGGCGGAACAACAATTGTTCGCCATATTGCAGGCTGAACGTCTAAACCGGGAACGTCAGACCGGGCTTGTATCTTTTGTTCATGAAATTACCGGCGAAGAATAGGAAACTATTTCTCATAAGCCCTGGCCAGACGACAGAAGTCAGCCACGGTTAATTCCTCGGCACGCCAGGTTTCTTTAATGTCGGCGGCTTCCAGAAAAGGCTTTGGGTTTCCCCCCAGAGCCTTAAGGCTGCTTCGCAGCATTTTGCGCCGCTGGTTAAAGGCGGCATAGACGACTCTTTCCAGTATGGCCTGTTTCGGCGTATCACCCTGTTCGGCTTTCGGGGTGAGGGCGACGATACAGGAGGTTACCTTGGGAGCCGGGGTAAAGGCGCGGGCGGGGACATCGAACATGATTCTTGCATCCGCCCGGTATTGTCCCAGCACAGACAATCGCCCATATGCCTTTGTTCGTGGCTCGGCAATGATGCGCATGCCCACCTCTTTCTGGAACATCAGAGTCAGCGAGCTGTACCACGGCAGCCAGTTTTTTAAGGTCAGCCATTTTACCAGCAGGGCGGTCCCCACATTATAGGGCAGGTTGGCAATGATTTTAACCGGACGGCCTTCGGTATCGCCGATTAATTCCTGTTCATTCACCTTCAGGGCATCGCCTTCTATGACGTTGAGCCGACCCGAATAAGCGGCCTGAACCTGTGTCAGGGCTTCGATACAGCGCGGGTCCATTTCTACCGCTACCACCCGGTGGGCACCCTCCATCAACAGGGCGCGGGTCAGGGCACCGGGGCCGGGGCCGACTTCATAAATGATTGAATCTTTCAGGCTGCTGCCCCCCAGACCCTCGGCACATCGGGCGATTTTTCCGGTCAGGTTCAGGTCGGTAAGGAAATTCTGGCCCAGAGATTTTCGGGCGTTTAATTCATATTGGCTGATGACATCCCGCAGGGGGGGCAGGCCGTCTTCATACATGGTTCATTTTCCGGTTCAGAGATATCTGCGCCGCCGCCTTCAAGGCATTGATCATGCTGGTCGGGCTGGCTAAATTTTTGCCAGCAATATCCAGGGCGGTGCCATGGTCCGGTGATGTGCGAATGATGGGCAGGCCGATAGTCACATTGACCCCGCCGTCAAAATCAAGCGTTTTGAGGGGGATCAGGGCCTGATCATGATACATGCAGAGGGCGGCATCATATCCGGCGCGGGCAGCTTCATGAAACATGGTATCGGCGGGCAGGGG
>NVTJ01000077.1 GCA_002401545.1 Alphaproteobacteria bacterium | reverse complement strand
CGCCAAGCGGGAAACCATGATGGGCCTGTGCGGGCTGGGTGATTTAATATTGACCTGCTCCTCTGCTCAGTCCCGTAATATGTCGCTGGGCATGGAATTGGGTCAGGGAAAGACGGTTGAAGAGATTATGTCAGGGCGTAAAAGCGTTGCCGAGGGTTATGATACGGCAGGTATCCTCGCGGAAATTGCCCGGCGGGAAAATATCGAAATGCCCATAGCCGGGGCGGTGAACGAGATACTTCACAAAGGCGGTAATGTGAAAGAGATCGTGCAAGACCTGATGAACCGCCCTTATGTGAGCGAACTTTAAGGACTTCAGATGTATTTTATTATTTTGGCAGAAGACAAGGCGGATAGTTTGCCGTTGCGCATGGATATTCGCCCGGCGCATCTCGATTATGCCGAGGCGCAGGGCTGTGTGGTTCTTGCCGGGCCGCTGCTGTCGGAAGGGGATGACCCCAAGCCGCAAGGCAGCCTGTTAATCATTGATGTGGCGGACCGGGCGGCGGCGATGGGCTTTGCGCAAAACGACCCCTATGCTGTTGCCGGCCTTTTTGCCCGGGTGGAGATCAATTCATGGATGCCGGCCCTGGGCCCGTGGAAGCCTGATGGTGTGTGAATGAAGGCCAGTGAAATAGGGGGTGGTCCCAAGGTTGGTGAAATTCTGTGTGTGCTTTCGGATATAAAAGAAGGGCAGGCAAAGGAATTTTCCTATCGCTCAGGCGATGACCGGGTGGAAATTTTTATACAGCGCAGGGGTGATGAGGTTTTTGCCTATGAAAACAGTTGCCCCCATGCCTATCTTCCCCTGAATATGAAAGAGGGGATTTTCACCGAAAAATCAGGTAAGTATTTTATGTGCCAGAATCACGGCGCCCTTTTTGATATTCGGAGTGGTCAATGTCTTGGCGGCCCCTGCAATGGCCAAGGGCTGACGAAAATAGAAATTGAGCTGAAGGAAGGCGATATTATCGCGCTGTAAAGGACGGAGATGACCGTAATTGAAACCGACCGTTTTATTTTAAGACCCTTTGAGGAACAGGACATTGATTTTCTGGATACCCTGCATGGTGACGAACTGGTCATGCGCTATATTCTGGGCCGAACGCGGTCCCGTGACGAGAATATCACCTATCTGAAAAGACTGCTGGATGTTCAGGAACAATATGGCAKCGGTCAGCGTATTGTCATTACAAAGCTGGATAACAGGCCTGTTGGMCGTTGTGGCTTAAGTTTTTTCTATGGTATCCGCGAGCGGGGCATGCCATCATATTATGCCGACCCCACAACCCTGCCTGAGGCGGCGGCGACGACGCGGGTGATTGAGCTCGGTTATACTTTCCTGCGGCAATCCTGGGGGAAAGGCTATGCGACTGAGGCGGCTACGGCCATGCGGGACCATGGCCTGAATGTTCAGAAGTTCAGCGAAATTCATTCGATCATTGCCCAGGATAATACGGGGTCCGTTGCGGTTGCCAAAAAAATAGGTGCGAAATGTCTGGGCCAGTGTCTGTGTATCGGGCTTGCCGGATGGGACTATGTTTCTCTTAAGAAAACAGAAGGAATTTAAATGATTGATTTATATACGGCGGCAACCCCAAACGGGTTCAAGGTTTCTATCGCGCTGGAGGAAATGGATCTTGAGTATGAGGTTCATGCCATTGATCTGGGCAGCGGGGCGCAGAAAAGCCCGGAATTTCTCGCCCTTAATCCCAACGGACGGATTCCGGCAATTGTTGACCGGGATAATGATGATCTTGCCATATTTGAATCCGGGGCAATCCTGATTTATCTGGCGGAAAAAACCGGTATGCTGATGCCATCGGATGTGAGGGGGCGCATGGATGTGATGCAGTGGTTGATGTTTCAGATGGGCGGCGTTGGCCCCATGCAGGGGCAGGCCCATGTATTTTTCCGTTATTTTCCCGAAAAAATCCAGCCGGTGATTGACCGCTATCAGAATGAAACAAAGCGGCTTTATACGGTTCTGGACAGTCAGTTAAAGGATAAGGATTATCTGGCAGGGGCCGGGCGTGGTGAATATTCTATTGCCGATATTGCCAACTGGAGCTGGGTCAGGTCATTTGACTGGGCCGGGGTCCATATTGATGACCTGCCGCATCTGGCGGCATGGCTTGACCGTATTGCCGCCCGTCCCGCCGCAGTCAAGGGTGTTGCGGTTCCGCCCCCTGTTGGTGGTGATAAAACGGCAAATGTGGGTAAGAAAATAATCGTAACGTAAGATCAAAATAACATTATCAGTATAATATGAGGGGGTGTTTTGTGGAGTCTTTAGTTCATTTGGCCATTATCTGGGCCTCGGTGTTCATCGCGTCTGTTCTGGCGGATAAAACCCGTATGACGCCGGTTTTGTTTTTCCTGTTTATGGGTGCGGTGCTGGTTAATACGGGTTTGTTGCCCGAGGAGAGTGATTCCTTTATCCGGGTATTTGCAGAGCTGGGTATTATCATCATCATGTTTGCGCTGGGGTTTGAGGAAAGCACCAGCGATTTTCTCAAAAGCATCAAGCGAAGCTGGGGCATTGCGCTGTTCGGGGCGCTGGCACCTTTTTTTACCGCCTATTCGCTGGCGGAATATTTCTGGGCCGACAGCAATATATCAATCATGTGCGGGCTTGCCATGACGGCGACGGCGGTATCGCTGACCATGGTGTCGCTGAAATCTGCCGGGCTGAATAAAACGCTGGCGGCCAAGGGTATCATGACATCTGCCATTCTGGATGACATCGCCTCGCTGGTTTTTGTCGCCATACTGGTACCCATTGCCACGGGTGAAGCCATGCTTACCGTATGGGGTGTGGCGGCAATTGCCGGCAAGGCCGCCGCATTTTTTGTCATCATTACCATATTGGGTATCTGGATATTACCGGAAAATACCAGCAGGCTTTTTTCCAGACTACCGTTCTTCGGTCGTCACGGCGTGAAGCAGTTATTGTCCTTTGGCAAAGGGGAAAATACCACCCTGACCGTGTTGCTGGTGGCGGTACTTGCCGGATTACTGGCCCATGAGTTCGGTTTTCATCCGGCGGTCGGGGCCTATATGGCGGGTTTGATTCTGAAAGAGGAATATTTTAAATTCCGCCACAGTCCCGATGTGGATCATTATCAGAATACCAAGAAAATCATTGATAATGTAGCTTTCTCGTGGATTGGCCCGGTGTTTTTTGTCGAGCTTGGCACCCGGATTATTTTTGACATGAGCCTTTTCATGACCATTATGCCTCAGGCGGTAATCCTCACATCGGCTCTGTTATTTTCGCAGATCGTGTCAGCGGCGGTGGCGGCCAGATATACTGGCGGCTTTGTCTGGCGCGAAAGCGTCATGATCGGTATCGGCATGCTGGGCCGGGCGGAGCTGGCCTTTGTGGTGATGGATATTGCCTATGTGCAGAATCAGATTATCACCACAGAGGTATTCTATACCCTGATGGTTACGGCCTTTGCCCTGAATGTGGCGGTGCCGGTGGGGATTGGGTTATGGAAGCCTTATTTTCTGGGGGAAAAGGGTAATATGATTGCAGATAACCGACCTAAAAGCAGCCGCTATAAAGACAAAATTTAACCGGCCAGAAATTCTCTGGTTTTACGGATCGCTTCGGCGAGGCCAATGCGTTCAACAATGACATCTTCCGGGAAGGCGGTGAGCAGACGGGTTGGTGTCGCCCCGTCGAGCATGACAAACACGCCCTTGTCCGTTCGCTGGCGGATGAGCCGTCCGTAAGCCTGTTTCAGCCTCAGGCGGGTGATCAGATCATCATAGGTCTGCTTGCCGAATCTTTCCCGCCGGGCTTTATGGAGGATAGTCGGGCGCGGCCACGGCACCTTGTCAAAGACACAGAGCCTGAGCGATGGCCCCGGCACATCAACCCCGTCGCGAACCGCGTCCGTGCCCAGAAGGCAGCTATTCTCAACCTGACGGAAAATATCTATCAAAGTGGCCACATTGATCGGGTCCACATGCTGGGCGTAAAGGGGGATATGATGATGTTCCATATGACCCGCCAGTCGCCCGTGGACGGCCCGCAGGCGGCTGATGGCGGTGAATATGCCCAGCGCCCCGCCACCGGAGGCGATCATAAGTTCACGGTAAGCCGCCGCAAGCTGGTCAAGGTCGCGCCGGTTCATGTCATTAACAATGAATATGCGGCTCTGTTCGGCATAATTAAACGGTGATTTCAGGCTTTGACGGCGGGCAGGGGTGATCATATGTGCCGCCCCGGTCCGAACCTCTGCCGCGTGCCATTCAACGTCGGGATTGTCGCTGTCCGTCCGGTCGCGCAGGGTGGCAGAGGTAATGACAACCCCGTGCGCCGGTTTTAACACCGTTTCCGCAAAAGGCAGGCTGGGGTCAAGCCAGTGGCGATACATGCCGCAATCAGTCTCGCGCCCGTGCGTGCGGTCCAGTTCAAACCAGTCGACAAAATGGTTATTTTTCTCCCCCTTCAGGCTGATCAGCATGGGCATCCAGCCCTCAGCAATGGTCTCTGCCCGCCGTTTCAGGGTGCGGGAAACGGACTCAAGCCGCGCCCGGATGTTGCTGTCCAGCTCTGCGGCGTCATCATCCAGTTTTTTCAGCAGCAGGACGCCCAGCTTTGTCAGGGGTCGCGATAATTGAGCAAGGGCGTCATGGTATGCCTGGGCGGTCTCCAGCAGGTCAGAACCGGGCTGCTCTGCGGCGGTCTCCAGACTGTGATATTTTTCATAACCGTCACTGCGGGCAAGAATTTGTTGGCGCACCAACCCCAGGAATTTTTCTGCCGGCCCAAAGGGGCTGTCGTCCTGAATCCGGCCATGCCAGCCATCGGCGGGCAGGCAGCGGGCAGCGGTTATTACCTGTTCCAGCAGACGGCGGGCGTCATCGTCATCATGAATCAGGTCTTCAACCCGTCCTTTGAGGCCTTTGCCCCGGCGGCGGCTGTCTTCGGCTCCTCTGATCCAGCGCCGCAGTTCGCGTCCCTCCTGTCCGGTGAGATGGGCGGAAAAGGCGCTGTCGGCGGCATCAAAAAGATGATGCCCTTCGTCAAAGACATAACGGGTCGGCAGGCCCGCCTCGCCCCGGCGGGTGGCTGACTGGGTCATGACCAGCGCGTGATTGGCAATAACAAGGTCGGCGGTCCGGGCTTTTCGCTGAGCCTTTTCAATGAAGCATCTGCGGTAATGGGCGCAGGCGGAATAGATACATTCCCCGCGCCGGTCGGTCAGTTGGCTGAGGCGATTGCCGCCAAAATTTTCAGCAAGCCAGGATGGAAAATCACCGCCGATCATATCGCCGTCCCGGCTGTAACGCGCCCAGCGGTTCACCAACCCCAGCAGGATGCGGCCCTGAGGATGTGCGGCACCAAGGCTGAGTTCCTGAAGGTTCAGCAGGCAGAGATAATTCTCCCGTCCCTTGCGGATGACCACTTTGGCTTCTTTTATTTTTGGATCGGGATAGAGTTTGTCCATCTCCTGATCCAGTTGCCGCTGCAGGTTTTTGGTATAGGTGGCGAGCCAGACGGGGGCGCCATTTTTCTCAGCCCACAGGCTTGCCGGGGCAATATAGCCCAGCGTTTTGCCGATGCCGGTCCCGGCCTCAGCCAGGATTAACCTTGGCTCATCGGCATTTTCCGGCGGGGCAAAGGCCTGAGCTGTCAGGGCGGCATAGTCTTTCTGGTTCTGGCGTTCTTCCGCGTTCGGCCCCAGCAGGTCATGGAGCCTTTCAAGGCTTTCCGCCGCGCTGACAGGTTCCATGCCGGGCGCAGGCAAAGGCGCGGCATCTTCCCATTCGGGCAGGTGATTCCATATATAATAATCCCCGGATTTTGTTTCAAGACCAAAAGCGCCGAGGATCAGCGGCCCCCAGTGCCAGCCCGCTTCGGCCATGGGCATTGCGCTGGCTGCGGCCCCTTCGGCAAAGGCGTAATCTGGTGACGTGAGTTCGCGAAACAGTCTGTTTGCCGATTGCAGGATGATCAGGGCATCATTTTCCTGATCATCGCCGGCATTTTGAAAACCCAGGGCTTTTTCCAGCCCGAAAGGCAGGGGCAGACAGAATTCCGCTGGCCGCACAAAAGCAAAAAGTTCCAGCACATCAAAGGCCCTGAAAGGGATATTATCCAGCCGCCGGGATGTTATTGTCCGATTGCAGATCAGGAAGGCCTGATTTCGAACAATTTCCTTCAGGGCGCCGATGTCATAATTTTCCACTTCGCCGTCCGGGGTCACGATGGTCCCGTGATGGGGGCCAACAACCAATGCCGACAGGTGGGACAGAACCTCAAAAGGATCTGGGAAATCAACCAGGGAATCCGCCATAATCAGCTCATGACCTGTTGGTGGTATTGCAATAATAGGCGAGCAGCTTGCGGTTGCTTTTAACCAATGCAAAGCGTCCGTCACCGGTTGGCCGGATGATTTTTTCACGCAGGAGAATATAAATCCCCTGACTCAGCGCATAGTCTTCATCATTGGTTGGCAGGAATACCGCACTGCCTTTTTTGACGAGGTCTTTTATTAGGCTGGTCGCCCTGACTTTAAGGTCTATTTCCGACAGGGGGGACTCCGCACTCTCCTCAAACACCCTGGCCAGTATATTAGACGGCAGAATGGGAATGATATCATTGATCCGTCCGGCAAGGTCATGGCCGAGTTTGCTGATTACTTCCCGGCGGGCAGATGCGGAAAGCGCCGTGATATTGATATTATTTTCTTTCAGCCAGCTGTTGAAAGATACCGGGGTACCAAAGTTAACGCAGGAATAGCCAAAAGGCTTGTGACGGCGCGGCAGGACGTAAGTGGTGATCGTGGCGACGAAGCGGATGAATGAAAATAGGGAATAAAAGCCCCCCCGGTTTTTAAACCCCTTGTCCTGATGGGCAATGAGGCTTTTAAATTCCGGGATTCTGTCATAATTCACCGCCGCCGGCACAAAAATAATATCCTGGCAACTGCCTTCATTATTGGCCCTGACCAGGTAATTGAGCAGGCCCAGTTTCAGGGACCGCATCCGGCCATCACGGGACAGGCCGCCTTCAAGGAAAAGACCCTGAGGCACACATTGGGAGGTGGCCAGAAAAACATACCGCCGCAATAAACAGTGATAGAGCCGGTCACCGCTGCGGTTGCGGGAAACGATATAAAAACCAAAGGCGTGTAAAAGCTGCCGGAAGGGAAATACCAGCGCCCATTCGCCAGCGGAATAGGAAATCGGCGCTCGGTGCGAGGTTAAATGAATGAGCAGCAGAGGGTCGAAATTCGAGCGGTGGTTGGACACCAGAACCACACAGTCATTCTTTGAAATCCTGTCATAATCCTGCGCCCGATAATAGCCGACCCTGACCCAGTATAACAGGCGCAGGGAAAATTTTGTCACCCAGTAGCCAAGCCGGAAATAGAGGAAGGCATTAAAAGAGGGGACAATTTCATTGGCATAGTCCCGGGCGTTTTTCAGCACTTTATGGGCCGGGATTTCACCTTCACTGGTGATGGTTTTGATCGTGTCTTTTACCACCGGATCATTGAGCAGGCGGTCTATCCACAGTTTTCGGTTGGCGAGGGCGTAGCTGGGCAGGCCAAAATCCAGTTCCTCGTCAAGAATTCTTTCCGTGGCCTGAAAACGGCGGTAAATAAATTTTTGAATCAGGGGCAGGATGACAAGCTGTAAAAGACCATAGGCGGCAAGCAATGACAGGATAGCGAGCTGCCAAAATTTCAATACCACTATTTCTGACATCCCGCGCTCCTGAATATTTATAACAGTTCATTCTGTAATATTGCGGCGAGTTTTTCAAGCGGCGCGGCATTATTGATGATCCCCAGCGGGATGGTGAAATGGCCCCGGTTGTAAATGAACCGGTTTTCCGCCGGGACATCCCAAAAATCCATTTGCCTGTGAGCAGAGGCGGCCGGGGTCACGCTGTCGCGCATACCGGTTACGCTGACAATATTCCGCCCCGCAATACAGGGCTTTCCCCAGGGGTCAAGCCGGTCAAGCCAGACCTGTTCCAGATCCCGGTGCCAGCCCCGTGCTTTCATGGTATCGCCGATATTCCAGATGTCGGACAGCGATCCTTCCAGGGCGGTTTCGGAAATATGGGCGCAGTGGGCGGCAATAAAAAGTCCCTGCGGTTTGAGATGCTGCGGCCAGCTCTGCGCCCTGACAGCAATGAATTTGGCGGTTTGCGCCCCAAGGCTGCTGCCGCCAACGGCGACAGGGCCACGGCTTGTTCCCCGGCTCCAGTTTATAATCGTCGCCCATTCCTTAAGCTGTGCCGCCATAAATTCGATCATGCTGACCGGCACGGCGGACAGCAGCTGTTCCCCGCCGAAATGACCGGGAAGAACCCGCCGGCCATGCCAGGGAGCTTCGGGCTTAATAACCCGGACGCCCATGCGGGTAAGGGCGCTAACTTCATCAAGCAACTGGTGGTAATGATCGGATTCCACACAGATGCCATGGCCAAAGATAAGGGTTGGCGGGTTTTTGCTGCCCTTCGGTTCATACACGCGGGCATAAACAAGGTCATTCATTTCCGTTGATGGTGAGGGAAAGCGTATCCAGTAATTACAGCCCTGTGCGGTGGGCAGGGGACGTGAAACCTCAACCTCGGGCAATTTTTCCGGCAGGGCAAACAGGGCGTTCAGCTTTTCGCCCGCCGACCCATAACGCGCTGCGACCTCATCTGGTGTTGGCGGCGATACCCGCACCGATGTTTTGACCAGCCGTTTTAAGGGCATGAAGAGTTTGCGGGTCATATTATAGGCGGTGCGGTTATCCAGCCTCATTTCCTCAACAATGGGCAGTCGTTCCCCGGCAACCTCATTGTCACCAAAAAAATAATCACGCCACAGCTGTTCCGTGGAAAAGGCTTTCAGCCGCGCCCGGTCAAAATAATGCAGGGCTTTGGCAATCTGCCGACGTTGTTTTTTGCTGGGCGGAGCAAGGGGGACCTGTTCAATAAATTTATCGACGCTTCCTTCGGCGGCCCGGGCGGCGGCCCAGAGCCGGGACAGGGGAAAAAACCAGTTTTTGAGGAAATACAGAACACATGAATCAAACCACGGCCGGGCAATCAGCCTGCCGACCGGGGATTTCAGCATACGATTTGGAAAGGAGATGCTGTCTTTGATTATTTTCATAGGACCGGTTCCCATATTATAATTGACGTCAAGAGACAAAAAATACTATCAGGCTGATAATTCCGGCAATAGCGCCAACCAATTGAATTGTATGTGAAATAGTATGTTTTGTATTCATGTGTATCACACTGAACCCGGCGGTTTTAGTGCTGGCATCAATGAATGAAGTTGTTCGCCACCGTTTCATAACTCTTAACATCGAAATTGTTTCATAGCCCACCATTTCACCGTCACTATCAAAGGAAACGCGACCAAATACACCTTCGAAGGTTCTTTCGGATAATAAGGCTTTCAATCTCTTCCGAACAAATTTTGTTTTTGTTGATGTTTTCTCATGGATAACAGTGATCAATAATTGAGTCATTATTTTGGCGGCAAGCATCGTCGCTATGGACGGGTTTGTAACATTGGCATAGGTTTTCCAAAAATTCTGCAACATATCAGCGACCACAGGGTTCTTGTCATGGCGATCGAGATCACAAACCAGGGTAATGCCCGCACTTGTTTGTTTTAGCCAATTGCTGTTGGAGCCGAAGCTGTAAAGKTTCCCTTTATGTCCGGCAGTTCTTATACTCTTTACGAAAACATTCGCTTCATAACTGGGGGAACAAATAATGACTGGCGCTTCTGCGGGAATTTCCGCAGGGATTATTTCTGTAACTCCCCCCGGCCCGCAATGGAAATCAAATTTAACAAAATCAATCACGTCTGTCCGGCAAAATTCCACAACCGTTGCTTTGGTGCGCTGGGCAAAAGATGTCTCAAGCCCGGCCAGCCCGGCAATCAGCAATTTTTGACCGGTACATTCATCCTTAATCTGACGCAGCAAAATTTCAGACCGTCGCCATCCGGGCGTTGTGGTGCGGAAAACGTTATTTTTCTCTCGAAACTTATCCGTTACGTCAGTGGCAAAGGAAAGCAGGAAAGGTATATCGCTGAACTCTTCACAATTCAAAACATGAGACGCACAGGCTGAGTCAGCAGGACCTATGACCAGAACACACTTGTCTTCAGAGGCCCGGCGAGCACAYTCTTCAGATAAAACAGGATTATTCTGATCATCATAGGTTTTAATATTCAGGGAAATACCAGCATCGGAAAGCTCAGGCTGATTGAGGTTGACAGCATATTCAAGAGAGGAAATCAACCCCAGACCAATATCGGTGTTTGGTCCGCTAAGAGGGGCTATGAATCCAATATTAAACTCGTTAGTCATCGCAAAATTTTTTTAGATAGACAATAGTATTGGGCGTTTGATATAATATTTCAAAACCTAATTTTATATAAAATTTGCCAGGGTTCTTTTTTTCGAGCTTTGTTTCATACAGGACGCTGTTTGACAAAATGGCTGACACAAACTTCTCTTTTTTGGCTTGACGAAGCACGGAATTTAGCAATTTCTCACCGATGCCATTATTTCTATAATGTTCAGAGACAAATATATTTGCGATGCAGATAATATCCGGGGCAAAGATATTGGTATAACAAAAACCAATCATCTGACCATCTTCCACCGCACATACCGCAGGGTGTTTTTTGACAAGGTATCTCAGTCTTTCCTCTGGCAGTCCGGTATCCAGATAAAGAAGATAGATTGAGCGCATCTCCTCTACATCATTGGGTGAAAGGTTTCTCAGGATCATATTAATGAACTATTGTAATAGGTTATAGTTAGCACGTATTTCATTTTCCATATGTCGTAAATTACTTTGCCGCGCTCGTTCATTGTTGTCAATGACAAAACAGTTGTTTCACCCACGGTTCCGCACCTGTGGCGGCGGGTAGTGTAGGCAGAGCTGAAATATGAGTGATAAAATCCTTTAAAATTGAGTAACATGCCGATGGTATTTTTCAGCAAGAAGTTCTTATAGCACATAAGTAATGGTGCACCTAGAGGGAGAGAGTTTAAACTCCCTTTTTGACGAATTGCAAAAAGCACGCTCAAAGAGAACGGAAATAGAAGCGGATCGGGTCATAAAGGAATTGGCTTTGATAGGCTTTGCGAACATGCTTGATTATATTTCGATCGAAGATGGTATTGCACGGATCGACCTGTCTGAGCTATCCCCGGATCAGGCGGCGGCGATTCATGAAATCAAAACCGAACATATGGAATCAGGCCAACGCACCAAAATCAAGCTGATAGATAAAATCAGGGCATTAACAAAACTCGGTGAACATTTGGGAATATTTAATAATGTGCAAGAAATTGACCTAAACATAAATGTTACAACCGCAAAGGAAAGAGCCCATAGCCGAATTGATAGCATTATTGGAAAGTAAATTTCTGCAATTTCCGCAGCATTTAGCGGCTCAGCCATCTAGCATAACTCAATCACAAGACAGTCCTTCTAATGGCTTTCTAAGCGACTTAACCCCCAATATTTCAAACATATCTATTTTTCCTAATTGTTCGCACTTGATAGTTATAAGCTAATAGCGTATAGTTATGCTATGGATATTGAATATGATTTGGCAAAAACAAAGCCAATAAAGCAACCCATAAGCTTGATATGGAATTGGCCTTATTGTTTTTTGAAGAAAGTCATACTGTCATAATTGATAGCCGGGCAGATTACGGGGAAATCAGGAAGATTGCCTACGGTTATATCAATGGCAGGGAATGCGTTTGTGTTTTTACCGAGCGCGAAAAGGCCCGGCGCATCATTTCCCTGCGCAAGGCAAACAGGAGAGAAGTTAATGAGCACTATTAAAACGGCGACCAGAAAGGGAGCCTTGAAAGCCCTGAAAGAAACCGACTGGCAGGCCATTGATGCCATGACGGATGAGGATATAGCCGCACAGGTGGCAAATAACCCCGATGCGGCCCTGCTTCCTGTTGAAATAGATGTTAAGGCAATTCGCGCCACCTCTAATCTGAGTCAGGTTAAGTTTGCCCGTATGTTTGGCATTAAACCGGCCACCCTGCGAAATTGGGAACAAGGGCGCACTACCCCGGAGGGTCCGGCAAGGGCATTGCTGACCATCATCAAGAACGATCCAGAAGCGGCTTTTAAAGCATTGCAGATAACGGCGCATACATGAGAAAGAAGGTAAACATTATGGCTTCTAAACATAAAATTGACCCCTATATGATTGATGAGGACAACAGGCCGCTTACTGATGATGAGATCAAGAAGTTGCGTCCCGGCCATGAGGTCTTTAAAGAGCTTGGCATAGAAGCCCCAAGAGGGTGGGTCGAATCTCTACAACCATTAGGCCGGGGAACCGTGTGAGGGGTCGCCTTTTGCTAAACCGTAACAATAACGAAACCGGAAAGACAGAAAAATGACCACAGATAATAGGGAAAAAGGCAAAAGAGGACGCAAGTCAAAGGCGTCACTGACGGTTATATCCCATGGCGGCATTATATCCACGGCCCGGCCAAAAGCCCCGGCATTGTGAACTCTATGCCAAATGGGAAGGGAAACTGTCGCCGGTGATGCGCCAGAGACA
>NVTJ01000076.1 GCA_002401545.1 Alphaproteobacteria bacterium | reverse complement strand
ACTGGTTCGACCCGCAGCGGATTTCAACCTTTTGGCGATATAAGCCCCGCCCTTGACCAGTATGATCCTATCCTCAAAACCGAACAGAGCGCGCCGCACCCGGTTAACCTCCCACATGATTYTACGTTGTCCGGCCTCTGCTTCAATGCGGGCATTCGTCAGGATTTGCTGAACTTTAAAAGGCAGTTTCTGCCACAGTCCGTATTCTTTGGCATCATGGGCCAGACGACCGCGCAATTTTAATATATGACCATCGAAAAGAACCCTGTTCCAGCCACCAACATCAAGGTCCAGCATAAGTGACGGATTTTTCAATATCCCCAGAAGAAGATTTTGCCCGGTCATGGCAAATTCCCGTCAATATAATGATTCACCAGACCAATGGCCTCCTCAAGGGAAGAATAGGTGATCTCGCAGGAAATGCAGGTCTCTGCAATATGCGCCAGGGCATAAAAAGCCGGCTCCCCGATATCGCCATAGTTTGCCGATGACCGCACCAGACGGAAAAANGCCATGGTTTTGGTAAGAGGTTTGATGGCCGGCCTGGCACCGGGATCAAATACCGGATGGATAACCACACGGGGCCGGACGGCCTGATGCATATTTTCAATGCTTGACGCAGGCGGGCGCAAATAACAGATTGTCCCTTTGGGAGTTCCTTCATATTCAGGGCTGAACGGCTCATCACTACCCACCCATTCTTTCATCACGGCTATTGATTCATTTTTTAACGATACAGGTCTGGGATAGGGGTATAATTCACCGCTTTGCGCATCCAGCATACCAAACTCATCGGAGAAAAAACGCCAGCCATCATAGGCAAGGCCTGCCGATAATGTGCTTTTTCCGCTGCCGGAGATAGCCGGAATGATCAACCCGACCCCGTCCCTTTCCAAAACACCCGCATGCAGGAGAATATGGGTTTTGCAGCCATAGGCAACCTGCCAATTCAACCCCATCTCAACAGATAAAAGCCCCATGGATTCAGGCAGTGGTATAAAATTATCCTGCATCAGCGTATTAAGGGCAACCTGTGGCCGGATGTAGCGACGATAGAAATTCCTGGCATAAACATCCAGATAGTAATCCGTGATCTGTGGCTCCTCTAAAAAGGGATAGCCCTTGTATATATGCAGAAAATCATCCCGGATTGAAGGGAATTTAATGGAAACCCTGCTGCATATTGGTCCTAAACCCAAAAGCAGTCCCTGTCCGGACAAATGCCGCTTGAGGCGTGCGGGATCAAGGCTCATTACTTATTCTCATTCTCAGATATCACCGGCTCAATCAAACCCATTTTATCAAATTCCATAACGGTCTTGCGTACCTGAAGTTTCAACTCATCCGTCAATATCTGTTCCAGTATTTTTTGTACCTCAGTCATAATGTCAGACAGACGACAAGGCTTGTCAGCGATAATATCAAAAACCTCGCGGGCAAAATCGTTCATAACCTGAGAATGACCGGACCTTTTATCATAAATAATATGGGCATCATCCATGTTTTTCCACAAAAAGCAGGCCGTATCCACAACCTTGAATACAGCCGTATTAACCAGATTATTAAAATCCAATGATTTTGTTGAAACAACCAAAGCCCGAACGTCCCCTAGGGGTTCATGATTTTAAACGTAAACTCATATCCCATTTTCACCCTGACCTTCATGTCCACAGATACTAGTATTTCACTGTTATGCCAGTATTTACCATAGATGTCAGGCAGGACGCGCCATACAATTCTTCTCTGACAAGATAACCCCAATGAGTTTCAGGATCTTCACCGGGAAATTGACGTCCGGTCGTCAGCAAGTTATCGGGATCAAAGGGCACTGTTGTCCCATCCCACTTAAAACCATTACCATCAGGTACAAAATGGGGTATGTCCACATGGGTCTGCAGTTCCTCCAAACAACCAGTGGAATTGGCGTGGGCCATGGGAATGCCCCCATGCAGCGTAAGGGCAAGAGGCGCCACTGCCCCGGCCTTCAGGATACGCCGCCGTATAACGCGCGCATCTTCCGTTGTATGTTTCTTTGCATTGTCTTTATTTATTTCTGTCATGACACTTGCTCGTCCCGTAAATCCAGTATCTATCTCTAATATAACTGACATCCCACTAAAATACCATTTTTTTATGGTACAGTGCGCCGTTTCCAATATCTATGCAATATTCAGGCCATTGAACTATTATGTTGTTTTCCAAAGGCTTATAAAAAATACATTTTTAAAACTGTAAAGAATTCTGACAGTTTTCACTATTCTGATGTCTTTATTTTACACTTTCACCCTTTTATCATTTTTAGATATACGGGTAAAATATTACTTTTTTATTACATAAACGACATTTATAAAAATATATCCCGCCCTTGGAAAAAATTCTCTCCAAGGGAAAGCTTCTCTCCAGCCTAAATGGTGAAAACTCACCCCATATCAGCAGAATAGTCCGCTCCGCGCGTTACGTTCCGGACAAAAAACACCGATTAATCAGATCGTAAAATGTAAAAAAGTGTAAAATCCGGCATAAAACTGTCGGAATATTTTACAGTATTTGACCAAAACTTTAGAATAAATACGAATAATATGTCTTAAATCATTGTTTTAGATATATATTTCAATAATGGCATAATTCTTGTATGAATGTTAAACATGAGTATTTTTAGTAATTTGTATTTTTACTTAAAAAAAAGTTTGGAATTTATTAACTATAAGATAATATTCTGTTAAGGTTATATATAACGCATTGAAGTATTGAGCTTTATTATGGTTAACAACACGCGTACATCACAGGACAAAAAAAATAATCGCCTTTCCATGCGTCACTCGCTGATGGTATGGGTTGCCGGGGCTGTACTTGGATGGATTGTTGCTGTGGTGTCGGTATGGACTGCCCTCAACAATACAAACAATCACAACATCGCAGAAAATTCTCCGTCCACTGCCGAACAGATGGAACAAATCATGCCGGCGGCAGGCGATGAGGATAGCCAGACCGAGCCAGAAAACTAGAGCAATTATTTCAGGCCGGCATCACGCAGCAGGTTATGGAGATAAATAACCGGAATTGCAAAAGAAATTCCGCTTGGGTGTGTCAAAGCATTTTCCTTTGTACCCTTCACCGAAACGCTGTTTAATATCCCCTCAACCTTACCGGATGCCGCATTAYACATCGGACTTCCGCTATTGCCGGGAAATGCCGTTAAATCCAGTTGATAAACATCATAGCGTGTTTGCTGAATGACTTTAGCATCCAGATAGCGCGCCGTGGGCTGGGGAATAACAATTGGGGTCAGCGCGGCAACAATACCTTTATGGGTTACAGGATATAATCCCAGTACAGAACCAATGGGGAAGCCGGTTATGGCGATTTCTGTCCCCTCTGACGCCAACCCGCCAGTTCCCATAGTAAATTTCGGAATTTTGTTCCCCGTCACCTTTAGCAAAGCCAGGTCATGGGCTTTATCGACCCGGATAACTTCTGCTGTCCGGCGGTCCGGGCTTCTTCCCCGACCGATCAGAACCGTTATTCTTTCATTATGGTGCAGGTCTGAATCCCTTGGCAATACATGGGCATTCGTGATGATATGAAGCCCGTCATAAACGACAAATCCTGTTCCTCTCATCACCACCCGGGGGCTTCTAAGGGGATCATATGTGGCAATGGCAACGACAGATGGCGTGATCTTGCGAACAATATCTGAAAATTCAACATGCCCCGCCTGATGGGCATCATGGGCATATAAAGGGGAAATGCTTCCCGTATATATGATGCATATGTAAGTGATAAACTTTTGCAATGTTATCATTCTAAAAAACCATTCAGCTATCACCGGATTTAGCTATATTGTTGTTTTTATTTGGACACCATAGTTTCCAAAGGTGGCAAACTTGCGGCGAAAAGTGCCAGCTGTTCTCTCTTTTGATTAATATCATCGCCCTCCAGCAATACCGACAGCGCAATAACCGCCGAATCCAGCCGCCCAGCCATAAGTTTTGCTTTGGCATCAAATAACTTGGCTTTATAGCCGCTGGCCAAAATTTGCCCGTCTATCCAGTACCAGTACCAGACGAGTCTCTTATGCCGCCCGGACTGGATCAGGTTTTCATTAACCGGGACAGATAAACCCGCAATATTTGTGTATATTTTTCTCTTCTCGAGACGCCCCCAGCTATCTTGCGGAACCACCCCGTTGCCATGGCTGATCATTTCAATATCATTGGTCTGATATTTGTAATAAGCCACAAATATATCAACGGGTTGAGAGGGCACTTGTGCCTGCCTGAGGTGGAATGTCTGGGATGCGCCCCGGTAATAGGGTTTCCAACTGGTTTCATCCACGACATCCTGACCCCAGATATCCTCATCCAGAGTTATGACATAATTCTCGAAAGTCTGGTATCTTTGTTCAATGACAGAGACATAAAGCGGAGCCATGGCAACAGAAACAACGGTGAGAATAAAGAACAGAATAAAGTTTTTTACCCTTACCGGAGTATTACCCGACCAGTATTTTTTTGAAAAATCAATATAACCGTCATGCAGACCCCTGTTGGTAAATGTCATGGCAAGGGAAATAAAGATCAGAAGTACGATAGCGAAAAATATCCAGCCAAATGTAATATGATCCGCACCCGTAGCATATTTCATATCCGACCAGTGAGCGATAAGAATAATTCCCGTCGCCCTGAAGCCATTGGCAATAACCGGTACTATGAATGACAAAATTACCACAATTGCCTGACGCCCGGCGGTTTTATAGGCCACATTGGCCATCAAAGTGCCAAGTGCCACTGTTGCCACCAGAAACCTGAGGCCGGCACAGGCTTCCGCCACGTGAAAATCACCCGCAGGGATTGAAAGATACAGGCCTTCAACAAAAACAGGGATATTCAATAAATTCAGCATACCCACAACAAAATCCAAGGTGAAATCCTGCAAGGCTGGAATCAGAAAATCGCCAAAAGGGATAAGAAAAATCATATAAAAAATCGGGAATATCAAGGCCAGTACAACACGCTTGCCTAAAATTGTCAGCAGGCACCCCTGAAGCAGAATGACAAAGCCGAACTGACGTACCACATTAGCATCCGCAAGATCACCCAGCAACCACAGAAGTCCCCCGCCAAGCAGGGGAACAAATCCCAGCCAGCAAGGCTTTGGGGCCAGTTTTTGAAAGATTTCACGTCTTTCATTGATCAGATATACGATGATCGGYAGGATTAACAAACAATGATTATATTCCGGCTTGTCCCACCAGGTCATTACCAATGTCGTTACCGTACCAGAAAATACAGCCAGAATGGTCACGACAACAGCCGCCAGAGTGATCAGCGCCCTTCGCCATTGTGTTTCGATCTCTTGCCGTTGCATTTCTGCCATTGTCTTATCCATCGTGCCTTATGTTTTTATAACGCAATATTTATGCCCTAAACTGGTTTCAAAAGCATTACTTTTTTAAAATTCCCCCTTTTAGCCCAATGATCTTGAAATCAATGGTCCAACGAAATTAGCAATGGGTAAGGGAAGCTTTTTCCACAGCTTGATCATTAACTGATATTTTGGATTAAGCGGATTAATATCCGGCATCTGAGTGCCATCCTTCAGGATGAATTCATAATTCAGGGCCCTTGGCTCAAAGCCCCAGTTCTTCTTGAAACTAAAGGCACCGGTCCCGTTTTTACTTCGTCCGAAATCGAATATCCGGCAATCTCTTTGAGCAACCGCCCGTTCCATCAGTGACCAATACATAAAGTCATTGGCGGCAAACCTCCTTGCCTCAAAATTTCCGCCGCCATAATAGGGGACAACCTCATCGCGAAAATAGAATGTCATGACACTGGATATGGCTTTGCCATGATCGGTTTCTATGGTCAAAATCTCACAATTTTCACCATATTCCTGTTTCAGGCAATAAAATAATTTTTGGGGAAATACCGGGGAGCCAAGATTACGCAAACTTGTGGAATACATGGAAAATAAACGATCAGGAAGCTCATCAACAACAGCCTTCAAGCCAAATTTAATGCCCTTGCGTACCATCGCCCGCTGTTTTCGGGGAATGGCCAGCAAATTCTTCTCATTGTCAGGGGAAAGGATTTTACGAAAGACGGAATAGGTTTCTTTCTTTGATGGCCAGTTATCATGAATTTCCTCCCTGTTCCGGCTTTCAAGATAATCAACTGCCAGGCTTTCCCGTAGCGCACGACATTCTGCATCCAGAGCTGCCAAAGCCTCGCGGTGATCAAACAAGGGCCCGCCGCCTGTGGCAAAAGCCACAGAAATAAGCGAATTGCCAAAAAGCCGGCTTTTAATGTGTATGAGAGGAATAAGACCACAAATACTGCCCTGATCTTCAACCACCATATAATAACATTCATGGCCCATGCTGCAGGATACCGCCCTGCCCCAGGCTGACAGGTGATAAACCGTTGCCTCCGGATGGTTTTCTACATAGTTATCCCATCCTGCACAGTCACCAAAAATATCCACTATCTTCACTTGCATTCATTACTCCCGACTGTTCAGAAAGATCTCATCCATTCGTCCCCATGTGAATTCTGTCAAAACCTGCCTTATTTTATTTTCCATAACCCCAAGGTTGGTGTAATGCCTGAATCTGGATTTAAGTCCGGCCTGAAACTGTCGGGGCTGCCCCGGATCAATTTCCCAGGGATGGAAATAAAAAATACAGGGCTGGCGATCTTTGCCATTAACCCGCCGCATAGCAGACCTTGAAATAAAATAGGGTAACAGACGAAAATATCCGCCACCACCGCAGGGTATCTTGCGGCCCATAAATTCCACTGTTGTCACAGGCATTTCCAGAAAATCATGCCCCTCTATAGGAAAGAATGCAAACCGTGGGGCCGATGGCATGCCGTAATGATCATGGCGAATGGGATAAATGCTGGAACTGTATTTATAACCGGCCTCATGCAGAACGTCCAAAGCCCAGAGAGTCTTCTCACCGATCGAAAAGCTCGGTGCGCGGTAGCCTTTCACCTGAGAACCCGCAATATCCTCAAGCAATTTTCGTGATGATCCGACATCTTCCGCAAAGGCCGTTTTATTCTGATCGCCAACCCGCATATGGTTCATGCCGTGGCTCGCCAGTTCGTGGCCATTATCCACGATCTGCCGAATCACATGGGGATATCTTTGCGCCATCCAGCCCAAAGTAAAAAAAGTCGCTTTCACGGAATGATCATCAAACATTGCCAGAATAACATCCATATTCCGTTCCAGACGGCATTCAAATTTTTCCCAGTCATGTCGATTGATATCATTTTCAAATGCGCCAACCTGGAAATAATCCTCCACATCGACGGTCATGGCATTTTTTATTCGGCTGGGCATCAGGACTATACACCCTGATCTTCATCCTGGCCCATGAGACCAGTGATAATATCCAGGGCGCTCTTTATGGTCTCATCATGAATTTTAACGTATTTTTCAAGCACATAAATGCGTTCTTTCAGCACTTCCATCTCACCATCGTCCAGAGATGGCTGTTGTGCCGGATACTGTTTGCCAAATGCAGAATTCAAGCCGTTGACATTTTGCGTATGCGGACCGGATGAGACAATATCATATTCCATATCCTCAATAACATTCAGCACTGTCTTTTCATCAATGATATCCAGTTCTTCAATGGCGCCAAATAACAGAATACGCGAGCAAAGAGTATTCAATTTCCGGGGAACACCATTTGCAAACTGATAAATCGCCTGAAATGCGCCATCGGTAAAATGGGGCCTGTCAAGCCATCCGACAATTTTCAGGCGGTGCTGAATATAATCCCGTGTTTCATCACTGGTCATAGATTGCAGATGATGAGTAGCTATCACCCGCTGACGAAGCTGTTCCAGTTCCGGGGAAAAGGCCCATTTGTCGCGGAATTCCGGCTGGCCGATAAGAAAACTCTGGAGCAAAGCCCGGTCACCCTCCTGAAAATTGGAGAGCATACGCAACTCCTCCAGAGCCGATATGGGAAGATTTTGCACCTCATCAACAATTAAAAGGGCTCGTTTGCCCTTTCTGTGATTTCGCCGCAGAAACCCTTCAATTTCATTGAGCAGAATAGCCTTGTCCTTTGATATAATATCAATACCAAAACCCGCCGCCACCATCCGCAAGATATCATCCGCATCAATATGAGTGGTAACAATTTTCGCAGCAACATATTGCTCCTTGTCCAGATCATCAAGAAGCCGGTCAACCAATATTGTTTTACCTGCGCCGATTTCACCGGTTACAATGATAAACCCCTCTCCCTGACTGAGGCCATAGGTAAGATATGCCATCGCCTTATGATGAGTGGAACTGTCAAAATAAAAATTGGGGTCCGGCGTAAGCTGGAAAGGCTTCCCTTTAAAACCGTAAAAATCAGCAAACATTATTCACCTAGATTTCCGCCCTGATAGACAAGGAAATAAAGTTTGACCCGCCATTTAAAGCACTAAACCGTGACTGGTCCCGGTCCGAATGAACAAAACTGAGGCTGCCTATCAGAGATTGTGATATTTGATAATTCGTACTCACCGAAGCGCTCCAGAATTTATCATCAGTGTTATCCGATGAAAAGCGTGATAAATTATAGCTGAACCCGCTGCTTACAGTTAACCGCGGGCTCAGTCGGCGGCTGATTGAAAACGCCCCGCCATATCTTTCTTCATCCAAAGCCCGGTTATCTGACCTGTTTTCATTATAAAATGCGGAAGCAGAATAGCTTGTGCGCCCTCTTACCCCTGAAACAGAAAAAGTCCCTCTTTTCCGGCGGGTAAGATCACCACTGATAAAACCGCTATTCAGTGACGGATCAAGATTCACAGCGCTGTTATCATTAAAAGCCAAAGACTGGAAAGTCTGTATTGTGTCCGTATAAGACAGATTGATGCTATCTCTGGCTGTTATTTTATATTGCGCATCCACTGATAATGAATCACCTTTAAACTGGTTACCGTACCTGACAGACAATGATGTCCTCGGCCCTGGAACAAGCCGAAATCCGGCATCCCAGGTAAATCCGTCAAAATTGGCAAATGAGCCACTTCCTGCTTTCCGTTTCTGATAACCTATGCTCCCAAGTACCGACAGGATATCTGTTAACTGATACGAAAGGTCCGCGTTCAATGTCGTCGTTTCAAAATCAGCGGCCCTACTCCTATCTTCTGTTCGATATTGCGCCAATAATGTCCACCCCAGCCTGTTAAACCGGCTGCCACTTGCTACGGAAAAACTTCCCTGGTGACTTAGTGAATTTCCAAAAGAGGTATTCAACGTGGTTTGCCGGACATTCTGGGCCTGGCGAACATGACTCAAATCATACCTTAACTGCGCCGTCGCCCAGGTACCAAACGCATGGACCAGATAAGGAGAAAACCGGTAGCTTTGAACTGTCCGTCTGTTATCTGTTCTGCTGGCTTGCACAGATGAAATCGCCGCCCGACGGTCAAGAAAACGCTGGGCTATATTTGCACTGGCGTCAACGAAAAACCTTTCACTGATTAATTCACTGTTCAGACTTGCGTTAAGTGTATGACGCAAGTCATGCTTGTCATCGTCATCCCCCGGATAGAAAAAATAATTAGGCGCATAGTCGAAGATAACATTTAAACGCGACCCGGTTCCCGTAATCGCAATCTGCGGCGAAACCCGGGTTACCAGGTCACTTTGGCTGGCGCTGGAATCCAGATCAACATTATCCGTATAGGTTTCTGTCACTGTCAGGGATGGTATCATTCGCCAGCTTGCCGCATTTGCCTTGAATGCGAATCCTGACACAGCCATCACAGACAACAATAACCCCATTGATTTTTTATAATTATTCATCTTTCCCCGCCCTCATTTTATATTAATCATATCCGTAACCATAATAGGAACCAAATCTTTTATTTCCTGCGCTAAATCGTGCCTTATTCAAAACCAGATTTATATTTTTACATTTATCAATCATCTTGAGCGCATCACTCAATTCCTCCTCCCGCGTTCTTTCCGCTTCAACGACAAAGAGTATTTGCCCCACATGCAAGGCCAGAACAGAGGCCGCACTGCTGGCCAGGACAGGGGGAGAATCAATTATAACGATACGGTCATGATATCTCCTGGCAATTTCATCAATTATCTCACCCATCCGCTCGCTGGCAAGTAATTCTGTAGTCAATTTATGTTTTTTACCGGCAGGAAGTATCGTCAGATTGGGAATATTTGTTCTAAGCAAACATTCCCTGAGGTCCATATTTTTATTTTCAATAACATCTATCAATCCTTTATTCCCCTTGACGCCGAGCGTATTCAAGACATCAGGCTTGGCCACGTCCGCATCAACCAAAAGCACTGTCAGGTCCCTTTCCGCCGCCATACTAAGGGCAAGACTAACCGCGCAGAAGGTCTTTCCTTCATTGGGCTGGGTGCTGGTTACCAGAACAATATTTCCGTTTTTTATAGCCCCTTCCCCCTTGGAAAAAGCATTCAGCAACAGGCTTCTCTTAATAATACGGAATTCCTCAGTTGTAATGGAGCTTTCCATACCATCGTTAGTCTGGATATTATGCCTCCGTAAAATATCAGTACTCAATTCAACCCGGGCCTTATTTTTTAAAAATTTTTCCGCTGAATCTGGTCGGCTGGGTTGCATAACCGGCCCTGAAACATCTTTTTTTGCAGAAGCCGCATTCTGGCCTTCTGTAACCGTAGTATTCTTAAGTTGTTCTACAGCGCGCTCTACCAGACTCTCACTTTTCTTTAGTTTAGCTGCCGCTTTCTCAATCAAACTCATTATTTTAACCTTTGAACTTAAACCGATACCGATACCGAATGCATTAAACTCATGACCAGATAAACACTGATGCTGGAAATAAAAAGACCAACCATCATAACAGAGAACATAATAAGTTTCCTCTTTCTGATCTGCAATTCTTCTGCTGAAAGAAGTATCGAAATACATCCCAGTACGGGGTAAGGAAACATAGATCTCAGTTTCTTTGCTGTCGAATATGTTGCATACATCTGGCTTATAATATAAGCAACCAGGACGCCGGCTCCCAAGCCGCAAACCAATACACCAATAACCAATAATATTCGATTGGGGCTGGTGGGTTCCCTGGCTTCCTGTGGTGGATCAATAATCCTGAAACGCACACGGTCCGTATTGGTTTCCAGGTCGGATGATATTTTCGCGGATTCACGTTTTACCAGCATCTGGTTATAATTCTTTTTAACAACATCATAATCACGGTTAAGACGAACAAGTTCAGCCTCCACCTCTGGTATGCGGTGCGCCATCGCCCGCAGATTTTTGGTGGCGTCCTCTTTGGCCCGCAACCGCGACTTCAGGCTGGCAATTTCGCTTTCAAGATCAAACAGCCTGAGGGTCAATTGATCATAAACAGGATTCGGCATCACTCCACCCGAAGCCTGCAAAGCTTTCGTGTCATTATTCTCTAACGCGGTATTAAATTTCTCCTGTTCTTTTTCATGCTTTGCTTTAAGGGTTTCAATTTGATTAAAGACAACACGCACATCAGGGTGCAGGTCTTTATAGCCCCGGGCGTAAAGTTCATCCAGACGGGCCTCCAGAAGATTAATCCTGCCCTGTAAAGCCGAGACCGTCGAGACGCCGCCGCCACGTAATGACGGTCCCATCCCGGCAGAAGGGATATAAGACGGAATATTTTCAAGACTTTGTTTCAACTGTATTCGGCGATTATCATATTCAAGCAGGGTCTCTTTGACTGTGTTTACTTCCAGAATGCTGGACTGAAGTTTCTCAAAATAGGATTTATCAGACAGATAAGCCATATTCTTTTGGCGGAATTCCATTGTTCGCTGCTCTGAAATTTCCAGCTGTTCTTCATACTCGCGAATCTGATCCTCAATAAACCTGACCGCAGACGTCAGATCCTTTCTGTTTTGACCAAGGTTTTCTTCCATAAAGATGTTCAATAACGATTGTACAACCATTTTGGCAATCGCCGGATCCTCATTATTATAGGCAATGGTGAAAAGATTTGCTGCCTGAATATTGATGTTAATCTCTTCCATTATCTCCGTTATCTTCTCTTCCATTTCCTCATCACTGTTAATAAGAAGATCCTGATCGGTCATTCTTATGACCTTTTCGATATTCGGGCGGCTGATCAATGTCTGACGCATCATGGCGACTTGATTATAGATATTATTCTGAACAGCCATTTTGCCAAGCAACGGCTTAAGAAAAGTTTCCGCATCAACATGAATACGCGCTTTTGATTCATACACACTGGGAATTTGGGCAACGAATACCCAGCCGATAACGCAAACAATCCATGCGATGGAGATGGCGACTATCCGTTGCCGCCAAATACCATATAATATCGAGATAAGCTGTTGATATACCTCGTTCATATCCAAGTCTTCCTAATGCTTTAGTTATTATTTTTATTAACTGTTTCCTGGCTTTGCCTGTAAAACTGAAATGGTCAAAATTATTTTGGCCATTTCAGTCCTAAAGCCTAGAAGAAGCTTTCCGGGATAATAATTACATCACCGGGATGGATTTTCACATTGGCACTAAAAAAAACTAACCAATTCAGAGTTTTAATCCAACAAAGGAGACCAGGCAGGGTCTGAAGCGAAAGACTGGGTCTTGATCAATTGT
>NVTJ01000075.1 GCA_002401545.1 Alphaproteobacteria bacterium | reverse complement strand
GATCGACCATGATCAAAAATGCTGGCACCGGAACCTGACCCATGACAATAAAATCATTCCCCCGTCATCCGTCGCCATGGGCCGAACGGACTATCATTCCATCTGTTCATGTATAGAGATTATTAATTTACTGTTATAATGATATCTCTTCTGAAGGCCGTTATCGGCGGAATAACACTAATTCTTTATCTATAGTACAAAAGGCATATATATACCTGAAGCCTTTATCAAGGATAAAATACAATCATTGATTGATAAAGATATCTAAATCATAGAATTCTTCGGGAAAGAACATAATTTTTAATATTCCTGACATGTCAGATAACCGCAGGCCTGCCCAACAAAGTGGGGCTATCCCTGTATATTATAATGATTATTATAACTAATCTAAGGTTGAGACTGATAAAATAATTTTACGATTTATTAATATAACTCCTATTATAATAATATGCTTAATAGCCTAAATAATTAGGCTTATGACTTTGGTAGTGGCAAGCCTGTCTTTGAAGGGCAGGATATTTTCCATACTGCAAGGCGGATTTTAAATAAGGGATTTATATTATGGTATCGCACTCTGTCGTACCGGTCGATGAAGAGATCGCATTTGGTGAAGACGAAATCATTGTTTCCAAGACGGATATGAAGGGCAGGTTGACTTATGCCAATGATGTTTTTTGCCGTGTTGCAGAAATGACCACGAGGGACGTTATTGGTCAGCCTCACAGTATCATTCGGCATCCTGATATGCCGCGCGCAGTTTTTAAATTGCTCTGGGATACTATTCAGGCCGGAAAGGAAATATTTGCTTATGTGAAAAATATGTCCAAAACGGGTAAATACTATTGGGTTATTGCTCACGTAACCCCCAGCATTGATGAAAACGAGCAGATAACCGGCTATCATTCGAACAGGCGAAAACCGGGCAGAAGTGAAATCGAAGTCATTTCCGCAATATATCAGACATTGATTACCGAAGAAAAAAAACATGCCAATTCCAAGACAGGCATGGAAGCCAGTTATGCTCTTCTGCAAAATATACTGGATGAGCAGGGAAAAACATACTCAGAATTTGTATGGGCTGTCAGGGGGTAAGAAAATGCAAACGATGATAAAGACTAACACCAAAAACTCTCTGGATTATTCATTTCTTTTTTAGCATTTATCAGATATTTAAATAGGAAATAATCATGTTTAAAATTTTTAAAAAATCGCAAGATAACTATGATTACAATACAGTAGATAATTCGTCCCTAGATGAGGATCTGGAGCAGCTTCGCAACGAGTCAGCTCTTTACAAATCAGCCTTTGACCAGATTGAAGACGTTGCCGCCAAGGTCGCAGATGGCGATTTGACAGCACGGATTATTCATTGGGATGAATTTGGTGATCTTTCCCCGACACTCTCTGCGATTAATAAAGCCTATGATTTGACAGATGCCTTCATCCGTGAATCGGGGGCATCTTTGCAAGCCGCCCTGAATAAAGAATATCACCGTATCTTTCTGGTCCGTGGCATGTCGCAGGATTTTGGCAGTGGGGCAATGATCATTAACGAAGCTTCCGCTGCGATGAAAAAGCAAGATGAGTTAAGCAAAGAACAGTTAAATGAATTGGCGGATAACTTTGAGCGTGATGTCATGACGATTTTGACCAATCTCTCAGGTGTTGCGACACAAACAAACGGCAATGCGCGCAGCCTGATTGATGATGCTAAAAATACGCAGAACCTTGCTAGTAATGTGGCGGCTGCGGCTGAACAGGCGACCGTGAATGTTCAAACTGTTGCCGCTGCTGCGGAAGAACTGAATGCGTCTGTTGAAGAAATCTCCCGGCAAGTAAGTAGATCATCGCAGCAAACATCGGAAGCGGTGCAGGATGCCACGACAACATCTGTCACAATTGATGAGTTGAATGTTGCTTCGGAGACCATTGGCCAGGTTGTTAAAATGATCAATGATATTGCCGATCAGACAAATCTTTTGGCCCTTAATGCCACCATTGAAGCGGCAAGGGCCGGCGAAGCAGGCCGGGGGTTTGCTGTTGTTGCCTCAGAGGTAAAATCTCTTGCACAACAGACATCCGGAGCCACCAGTGAAATCGGTGATCAAATAACTGATATTCAGGATAAAACCAAATCATCGGTAACGGCTGTTAATGGGATCAGAAACAGCATCCAGTCTCTTGATGAAGTTATCACCGCAATTGCGTCGGCGACTGAGGAACAGACTTCGGCGACAATGGAAATCAGCCGCAATATTCAGGAAACCTCACAAGCGACGCGCGAAGTATCCCAAAATATTATTAAGGTTAGTGATACGGCGGCGCAAACTCTGGATCGTGCCAGTGAAATGGCTGAGGCCTCATCCGAGATGGAAAATAAAATTGCGGAGTTAAAAACACAATCTGAGCAATTTGTATCTTCTATAAGAGGAATGTGAGTAGCTTAATTCACTTGGCAAAGATACATGTTAAATTATTGAACTTATTTCATATGTTAAACTCATTAGAGTGTGATTAGAATGGATTCCTTACAAACATTAAATATTAATAATGGATTGGACAACCATGCGATTGTTGCCCATACGGATGCTCAGGGTATTATCACCAGGGTAAATGCAAAATTTTGTGAAATATCCGGATTTTCAGAAGGCGAATTACTCGGCAAAACCCATGCAGTCGTTAATTCAGGGATTCACCCCAAAGAATTTTTCATCGACATGTGGCAAACTATCGCGGCCGGGAAAGTCTGGCATGGTGATATTTGCAACAGGAAAAAAGACGGCTCTATTTATTGGGTGAACTCTACCATAACGCCTGAACGGGACGCCAAAGGAAAAATATCCGGTTTTATCGCCATAAGAACCGATGTGACGCGCGTCAAACTTGAAAATATTCTCAATCAGGCCCAACAAAAAGCTATCTYTGCCATTATGCATGGCGGGGGTCTGGCTGAAGCCATCGATACCACGCTGAAAGACCTTGCCCTTCTTGATCCCAGCCTGAAGTTTTCCGTGTTGCAGCTGAAAAATGGAAGATATTTACATCATCTGGCGGCTTCGGGATTATCCGTTAATTATATTGATGCCATAGATGGCATTGAAATTGGTCCCTCAGCCGGGTCCTGCGGTACGGCGGCTTATCGAAAATCATTTGTTGGCGTTGATGACATACAAACCCACCCATATTGGGCTGATTATAAAGAAGTTGCCGCTGAATCCGGTTTGGCTTCCTGTTGGTCATTGCCCATATTATCGGGACAGGGGAAGGTCTTTGGAACGATAGCCCTTTATTCAGACAAACCGCAATCTGCCACTGGATATGTCCTGGAACTCCATGAACAGGCCGCAAAATCCCTGGCCATGCTGTTTCTTTTTTTCGAAGAACGTACGCGGTATCTTAATCAGAATATAAAGCTTAACAATATCATTCAGTCGTCGCCTTTTTGTATACATGAAATAGACCTGGAGGGAAGATTACTATCAATGAATGAGTCCGGTCTAAAAATGATGTCAGCCTCATCCGAAGATGATATCAAGGGTATTTATTATCCTGACTTGTCCTGTAAAGCTCAACAAAGACAAGAGGCTGCACAGTTATTTCACGAGGCATTGCAGGGAAAATCCGGACATTTCGATTATGAAATGGAGGTCAATGGCAAAACCAGATATTATTCATCTTCTTTTACGCCAATGCGGAATTCAGATGGTGATATATATAGTATTTTAGGCATAACAGAAGATGCCACCACCAGACAAAGAAATTATCTGGCTTTGATGACGGCTAAAAATGCCGCGCAACAAGCCGATGAAGCCAAAACCGCTTTTTTGGCTAATATGTCACATGAGTTGCGCACCCCCCTTAACCATATTATCGGTTTCTCTGAAATTCTCGAGATGAATGCCCAAGGTCCGAACCTGCTTGAAAATGTTAAATATATTAAACAGGCCGGGCATGTCTTGCTGGATAAAATCAATAATGTGCTTGAACTGGTTGGTCAAAGTGATCGACCCTCTTCCTTTCTTGAGAGGATGGATATTGTCAAATTGGTTAACACTGAATTTGTTGGATATTTTCAGTCACTGGCCCAAAAGTCGAAAAGAAAATTCACCACGACCATCCCTGACCAGGAAATTTATATTGTTGCAGATTGGATGTCTTTACTTTCCGCCTTTCGTAAAATAGCTGAAAATGCCGTTCGTTTCTCTTCTGAAGGTGATATCGTTGGTATAAGTATTTTGACAGATGATGATAGTGTTACACTTGCAATTTTTGATACCGGGCCGGGCCTGCCACCGAATATACTGTTGAGCAGGCTCGATCCCTTTATAATCGGTGAAAAGGTGACGACCAAGACCAATAGCGGCATGGGGTTGGGATTAGCCATTGCCAAGAAACTTTGCACCCAGAATGGCGGGAAGTTTGATTTTGGAACCGATGAAAAGGTCGGAACAAAAATTTATTTCAGATTTCCAATGGTCCCGCCGAAATCGGATCACCATAAATAAAAATACTTGTCTTATTCCCCTGAATCTCCTTAGACTGTTACCATAAAAATAAAATAGGGATTTAGCTTTGTCCGGGAATCTGTTTCACCTGTTGAAAACCAGACGGTTTGCGCCTTTGTTTATCACACAGTTTTTGGGGGCGTTTAATGATAATGTGTTCAAGAATGCGCTGGTTTTTCTGATCACCTATAAAATTGCCATTGATCAGGGGTGGGATAATGTGCAAGTCATTGTGCCGCTGGCAGGTGGCATATTCATTGCCCCTTTCTTCATTTTCTCCTCCCTTGCCGGGCAACTGTCTGACAAGCTGGAAAAATCCCGGCTGATCCGCATTATTAAATTTGCTGAAATTCTGTTGATGTGCCTGGCGTCATATGGTTTTTATGCGGAAAATGTCACCGTGATGATGGTGACGCTTTTTCTCATGGGCAGCCAGTCGGCTTTTTTCGGGCCTTTGAAATACAGCATTCTGCCGGAACATCTGAGGCATGATGAATTGATCGGCGGCAATGCGTTGATTGAAATGGGGACCTTCCTGTCAATCATCCTGGGGCTGATTGTCGGTGGGATATTGATCCTGACCGACAGTGGCCCGGTGATTATTTCCGCCACGGTTATCACGGTGGCCATCTGCGGTTTTTTCGCCAGTTTTTCCATTCCAAAAACCATTCCCGCAGCCAGTGATCTTAAAATAAATTTTAATGTTTTTCAGGAAACCATGCATATTGTCCGGGAGTCCCGCAAGGACTGGCGCATATTCATGTCGATCATGGGTATTTCATGGTTCTGGTTTTTTGGCCTGACTTTTTTGGCCCAGTTCCCCACCTTCAGCCGGGAGGTTATCGGTGCGGACGAGGGGGTCGGCACCCTGTTTAACTGCGCATTTTCCATCGGCATCGGTTTTGGCTCCTATATATGCGACCGGTTGCTCAAGGGACAGATTCACGCCATGTATGTGCCGGGAGCGGCCATATTGATGACGTTGTTCAGTATTGACCTTTATTTTGCCAGCCAGAATTTTATTGGTGGCAACGGTGACGAATTGATGACTGTCGCGCAGTTTATGACCCACTGGGTCAATATGCGTATTCTGGCTATATGGTTCTGATTGCAGTCTGTGGCGGGGTTTATATCGTGCCGCTCTATGCCATTGTACAGGATCGCAGCCCGCCGGAAAAACGTTCGCGCATGATTGCCAGCACCAATATTATAAATTCCCTGTTTATGACCGTATCCGCCGTTGGCAGTGCAACGCTGATCAGCCGTGGATTTACCATCCCTGAAGTCTTTCTGACCGTGGCGATCATGAATGCTTTCGTGGCTATTTATATCTGTAAACTGCTGCCGGAGGAACTGGTTCGCTCCATCACCCGTACCATCTTCAGGCTTCTCTACCGGGTAGAGGTCAGGGGGCTTGAAAATTATGAGAAGGCCGGAAAGAAAATAGTGATTGTGGCCAATCATACCTCTTATCTGGACGGGGCGTTACTCGGGGCCTTCCTGCCCGGTAAAATGACCTTTGCCATCAATAGCCATATTGCCGATAAATGGTGGGTGAAACCGGCCTATGCCTTCATTCATTTGCTGCCCCTTGATCCCAGCAACCCCATGGCGGCAAAAAGCATGATTGACGAAGTTAAAAAAGGCCGAAAAGTAGTTATTTTCCCTGAAGGAAGGTTGACAGTTACCGGCTCACTGATGAAAATTTATGAGGGACCGGGGGCCATAGCCAACCTGTCGGGTGCGCCGATCCTGCCGGTCAAGATTGAAGGGGCGCAATTCTCGCCTTTTTCACGGCTCAGGGGCAAGCTCAGAATTCGTCTGTTCCCTAAAATTACCATCACTCTCCTGAAACCCGTGGATATGTCAGTGCCAAAGGAGATCACCGGAAAGCAACGCCGCCGTATATTGGGCGAGAAGCTCTATACCGTTATGTCGGATATGATGTTTCAGACCAGCGACTGTCACAAGACGCTTTTCCAGTCCCTTCTGGACTGCCGGATTACCCACGGCGGCAATTATGGTGTTCTGGAGGATGTGGAGCGCAATCCCATGTCTTATAACAAGTTGATCCTCGGCTGTTATGTTCTGGGCCGTCAAATCGCCCGCAGAACGGAGGCGCGGGAAACGGTTGGCCTGATGCTGCCCAACACCAACGGCTGTGTGGTGACATTCTTTGCTTTACAGCTTTATGACCTTATTCCGGCCATGCTTAATTTTTCGGCGGGGGTTGCCAATATCAGGGTGGCCTGCACAGCGGCGAAAATCTCAAAAATCCTCACCAGCCGCCGCTTCATTGAAATGGGTGGTCTGAAAGATGTGGTGGCGGGGCTGGAACCTCAGGTGGCGTTTATCTATCTGGAGGATATTAAACAGGAAATTGGATTGGCCTCAAAAATTTATGGCATGATCGCCAGCCGCTTTCCCGGCTTATTCTATCACCATCTGGTGCCGGACAGAAAGGCGGAGAATATCTCTGTCGTGCTGTTTACCTCCGGGTCGGAAGGGGTGCCGAAGGGGGTGGCGCTCAGTCATGTGAATCTGCAATCCAACCGCTATCAGATTGCGGCCCGGGTTGATTTCAATCCTTCTGACATTGTGTTTAACGCTCTGCCGATTTTTCATTGTTTTGGCATGACCGGCGGTCTGCTTCTGCCGCTGCTGGCCGGGCTGAAGACTTTTCTTTATCCCTCCCCCCTGCATTATAAAATCGTACCGGAACTGGTTTATGACACCAATGCCACGATCATGTTTGGTACCGATACCTTCCTGACCGGATATGCCCGCCATGCCAATGCCTATGATTTTTACAGTATGCGTTATATTTTTGCCGGGGCTGAGCGACTGAAGCCTGAAACCAAGCTGGCCTGGGCGGAAAAATTCGGTGTTCGGGTATTTGAGGGCTACGGGGCGACGGAAACCGCGCCGGTTATTGCCGTTAACACCCCCATGCACAACAAAAAAGGATCGGTGGGGAAATTGCTGCCGGATATTGACTATAAATTAAAAAAGGTGCCGGGGATAAAGACAGGCGGCAGGCTGGTGGTTCATGGCCCCAATGTGATGCGGGGTTATCTGCTGATGGATAATCCGGGCGAACTGATACCGCCGGAGGGGGGCTGGTATGACACGGGCGACATCGTGGAAATTGACGAAGAAGGCTATGTCACCATCATCGGGCGGGCCAAACGCTTTGCCAAGATTGCCGGCGAGATGGTGTCCCTGACGGCGGTAGAGGCGGTGGTGGCCAGCCTGTGGCCGGATAGCCTTCATGCGGCGGTATCCATGCCCGATGACAAGAAGGGCGAGCAGATTATCCTGGTGACTGACTGTAAAGAGGCGGCGCGGGCGGATATTTCAAAGAAGATCAAGGCGGGTGGCCTGCCCGACCTGATGCGGCCAAAGTCCATCATGAAAGTGGACCATATGCCCGTTCTGGCCACGGGAAAAATCGATCATGTTGGGGTTGAAAGGCTGGTGGAGGGAAAACTTCTGTGACTATTTCACCGTGACCTGTCCGAGCATTTCGGGGTGGGGGCCACAGCGATAGGGGAATTGTCCGGTTTCGTCAAATGTCTGGGTGAATGTTTCGCCGGGGAAGAAATAGTCCGGCTCCGGGGCGCCGCTCTCCTCGAACCAGACACTGTGATACTGGCGTTTCTCAACATTGACCCAGACTATTGTGTCACCCTTGTTGATGGTGACCTCTGCCGGGATAAATTTGAATTTTAATATTTCAACCTGCACAGTTTTTGGCGGCACACCTGCCGTGCAGCCGCTGATGATCAGGCAGGACATTATCAACAGGATGTATTTTTTACTGTTTTGTCGCATTCACTTCCACCGCATCATTATCAAACCCCAGCTTATAGCCCAGGGATACATGATGGAAGCGGGAACTGCTGTAATCATCATGAATGGCAAAGCCGAAGTTATAAACCTGATTCAGGCTGAGGGAAATATCACCGGGTTGATCAGAGGCAAGTTTACGTTTCATAACCAGTGACCATGTTCCGGCTTTCAGGTTGGCTTCAAATTCGGTACCTTGTCCGCCTGTCATCACTCTTTGGGCAAAAATATGACCATCTTCTGAAATTTTTTCGCCCGATTTATAACGAATCAGGTCAATATATTTACCCATCTCCATTTCAGCTTTCAGGGCTTGCGCATCTTTCAGCTTGTCCCAACCGCCACGCATCTTGCCACGCCGGCCTTTAACTTCGATTTTGGTGCGGCTTTCCTTCAGATATTTACTGACCCCGCCACTGAAATCCAGCCGTGCGGCAAAGGGGCTGGCACTCAGGGTATCAGCGTTCGGGCTATGGGGCATGTTATTGGCATCATGATGGCAACTGCTCCAGCAACCGGCGCGGTCAGCATATTCCACATCATTTGTGGATAGCATGATCGCCAGCTTCATGGGGTTGGCCGGGTCCATTTTGCCGCCGTCTACGAAAGGCACCGGCACATGGCCCCCCTCGGCCCAGCTAAAGCGCATATAGAGATAGTCATCATCATGGGTGGCTTCCACAGTCACGGGGATACTGCCGCGCTTGCCGGGGATGGGGCGGCTTTCAGCCTTTTCACCGGTGACCATTTTCTGACCCATATCGGCAGTTTCCTTGTCATGACAGGTCACGCAACGGTCATTGCCTTTGTCAAAGGGTCTGGCGCCGCCGTGGTCCCGACCATTCAATACCCACTCGATAGAAGTTTCCCCCGGATAGAACAAAGTGATCAGACGGCTGGAGGCTTTGGCCCAGTCCACATTGATGGTGCTGGTGCTTTGCTTTTTGCTCTTGCCATTTTTAGTCTTGTAAAGCGCGAGAGCCTCATCAATTGCAACGGCTGTCCGCTTTGCTTCACTTGCTTTTTCTTCTTTCCGGGCCAGTTTTTCTGCTTCGGCTTCTGCCGCTTCTTTCAGGGCCACTCTTTTCATGCCTTCAGCAAACATTTTCGGGACGTCGCGAATATAGGCGGGATTTGGTTTTTCCAATTCTTCCAGTTCTTCATCGCTGAGCAGGTGACGGACATTATTATGGGCTATGCCCTTGTGACAGTCGATACAGGTTTGGCCGGTTTTAAAGGCATTCAAATGCTGGTTTCTGGCACGGGGAGCCTGAAATTCCGGTTTCATATTGTCAAAATGATGACAGTTACGGCATTCACGGGAATCGGTTTCTTTCATGGTTTTCCAGACCCGTTTCGCCATTGCCAGTCGTTCGGTGTTAAATTTTTCCGGTGTATCAATGGTGCCCATGGCTTTGTGGTAAAGCTCGTTGGTGGCCTGAATTTTACGAACTATCTTGTGTATCCACGGGTCAGGCACATGGCAATCGGGACAGCCGGCCTGAACCCCGGTGCGGTTGGCAAAATGAATAGTAGGTTTATATTCCTGGTAAACATTTTCTTCCATCTCATGACAACTGATACAGAATCCCAATGTGTTGGTGGCTTCCATGGCCGTATTGAATCCCCCCCAGAAAATGATACCGAAAACAAAAAAAGCAAAGGCCCCGGCAATGGTAGAGCCAAGCAATACCTTGCGGGAAAAGAAGCTTTTTTTGTTTAACGGTGATCTGGTCATCTTAATGATACTTCCGGTTTTACGATATTATTGGGGCAAGGCATCGCGCCTTGCCCGCTTATGATTGATGTTTAGGTAATGTGATTTACTCGGTTAAAGACATTGAACTTACCAGTTGGTGTTGTCAGTCCTTTGATGCGGTGAAGCTCTTCCAAAGTCTTGGCATCATAGATCACGATCTCACCGGTTGGGTTGCTCGCATCCTTACGATTCCAGACAGAAACCCAGACCTCAGTGCCGTCCTGATTAAACTCCATATGAAGGGCGACTTTGCCTTCTTCTTCCGTCACACGGATTGTTTTGACGATTTCACGGGTTTCTTTATCAATAACCTGTACAGATTGTTGGATTTCCGGTTCTGGATGTTTCAACTGATCGGCCCAGACATATTTGCTGTTGGGATGTGTGCGAATGAAAGCACCGGCACCATCTGTTTCAACGGTATAGCAAAGCTTCCATGCCTGATCAGGGTGACCCACAGGATCATTGCCCCAGACAGAAACCCGACCTTCACCAAGGTGGGTGGTGCCGCCAACAGGACCGCATTTTGAATCTATCCAGTTAGCTCCGGGGCCAGGGTGTGGCTTTGAGGCTGTATCGATGATTTTTTCAAGTTTACGGGTTTTGGTATCAATAATGACCATTTTGTTTGAGGCATTCGCCGCAATCTGGAAATAACGACCGGTTTTATCGAAGAAACCATCATGGAGGAATTTTGCGGTATCCATAGTGTCAATACGCAGATTATCTATATCACTATAGTCCACCTGCCACATTTGGCCCAGTTCCTTAACAGCAACCAGAAAGGTTGGCTCGTTTGGTGTGGTATAGATGGCGGCCACACGGGCTTCATTGACAAATTCGCCGTCCACATTGACACCACGGGTCGAAACAACTTTCAGAGGCTCCATGGTCAGGGCATCAAGGATAACAAAATGTGGTGGCCAGTAGCCGCCGCCAATGACATATTTGCCATCACCGGAAACGGCAACATCACGGGCATCGTAAGCCATCTGTGTTTCTGCCACCAGCATTTTATCCGGCGTTTGCCACAGGTCGATTTTGGTCATTTTACCGTCACGACCCTGGGTGTACCAGAAGCGGCCAAGAGCATATTCGGGATGCTCCGTATTATGATGTTCGGCTGTTTTGAGCACATGAACAGCATAGCCCGTATCGATATGGGTGACGATTTCCTTGGTGTCACCATCAATGATCGCCACTTTCCCGGCATCACGCTCAACCACGATGAAGAAATTCTGCCAGTTACGGTCATGCATCGGCTTTGTGGGATAATCCTCAGGCTTCACATAGACTTTATGACGTTCTTTCATCAGGGCCAGAGACATTTCAGGCGGGACAGGTGGCTCAAGCTGGATATAGGTGGCCAGCAGGGAGATTTCTTCCTTGGAGAAAATATCATCAAAGTTATTCATTCCCCCCTCGGTCCCGTAGGTGAGAATTTTTTCAAGCCGGACCTGACCCAGTTTCTGAGTGTCTTTCGGCAGCAGGCTTTTACCTGTTGCCCCTTTGCGCAAAACGCCGTGACAACCAGCACAACGCTGAAAATACATGGATTTTGCTTTACCGAAGTCTGCTTCTGACAGACTTGGTTCGGCCGCCGTGGCATTCATACTGAATCCCGCGGTTAACAGTCCGACCGCTATCCCTAAAGCTGGGAGGGTTAATTTAGTAAATTTCATCTTTTGATTCCTCTCTGTGGCATATGAAAAGTTTAGTGGGTTATTAAAAAACCTGAATGATGTACTCTAAATGAATGTTATGTCACTGGCCGGGGAAAAATCTTTGACGCATGTCAAGGATTGCGGGTTATCAAAAAGGGGTCGGGTTTCTGAATATATTAACAGGATTGCGATGTTTGACCAAGGTCAAGGAGTTAGGAATAGGTCTTGTTTTATACAGTTAATATTTTTGAGAGTTTGACCTATGATTATGGCAAGGGTTTTATGTGCTTCGTTTCTTCTTCTGCCGTCCTTTAAGGCGGGTGCGGCTGAGGAAATGGCATTCACTGAACTTGATATTCTCATGGATGAAATTGTGGTTTTTGCCCGCAAGCGCCGTGAGAAAATACAGGATGTTCCGGCCTCTATTGGTGTTTTGTCATCCGGGATGATCGAAGGCTCGGCCATAAGCGGTTTAAAGGATATTGCGGCCTTCACGTCAAATTTTTCCTATGATGAAGCCTTTGGCCGCAATAATTTACAGCGCCCGGTGATCAGGGGCATGTCCAATATACTCGGCGGTGCCAATGTGGCATTTTTTATGGATGGTGTTTTTATATCGGGCGGCATGGCCTCAACCCCGCTGTTTGACCTTGAGAGAGTGGAAGTTCTCAAGGGTCCGGGTACGGCGCTATATGGCCGGTCAACCTTGGCGGGTGCGATAAATTATATTACCAGACGCCCCGGTGATGAGCTGGAAGGCCGGCTCACTGCCCGGGCGGCAAGTCATAATGAATTTGAATTCACTGCCCGGATTTCAGGGCCGCTGGTTGAGGAAAAGCTGGGTTTTTCCCTGTCCGCACGCCATTATGAATATGG
>NVTJ01000074.1 GCA_002401545.1 Alphaproteobacteria bacterium | reverse complement strand
ATCACGAACAATGGTTCGCCCGATGGCAACCCGCTGTCTTTGACCGCCGGAAAGATGGCTTGGAAGACGGTCGAGATAATCACTTAGCTCCAGGATTTCGGCGGCCTGATTGACCTTCTGTTCGATATACTGCTTGCTGCACTTCATATTTTTCAGACCAAAACTCAAATTTTCTCTGACCGTCATATGAGGGTAAAGGGCGTAAGACTGAAAGACCATGGCGATGCCGCGTTTTGAGGCCGCTCTGTGTGTCACATCATCATCGCCGATATAAATATGACCGGATGTTACGTCTTCCAATCCGGCGATCATCCTCAATATTGTGGATTTTCCGCAACCGGAAGGCCCCACCAGAACAATGAACTCTCCCGACTGAATATTAAAATTGATGTCGTGGATGACTTCGGTCTGGTCATAAGTTTTAACGAGATTTTTAACAGTTAAGCTTGTCATATTTCCAAAGTTTCCCTACTTTGTGGCGGTGCTGTCTCTTTTGATGAGTGTTGCTTCAATATTAATTCTTCGGCTTTGTTTTTCATCCTTGTTCAGAAGAGCTTCTGCCGCTTTGCGCCCTTTGGCATAGGCATCCTGCCGAATAGTTGTCAGTGCAGGCAGGGTAGAGTTCATGTCGGGGGGCGAAAGATCATCAAACCCTGTTACCGAGACGCGCCCGGGAACATCCAGCCCAAGGCGTTGACATTCTGCCATAACCCCGTAAGCAAGCCGGTCTGAAAAACAGATGAAAGCCGTAATGTCAGGCTGAAGCTCAAGCAGATGTCGTGCCGCCTCGGCACCGCCATTTCGGCTATTAATGGTTTCACGAACCAATATACTATTCAGCTTAATACCTTTGCCGCTGATGGCTTCCCGACAGCCAATCATGCGTTGATTAACCACGTAATTATCTGTTTCAAGCTTTCGGTCAAGGGTAAATAAATCATGGCTCCCCTCTGTTAATGGAAAGGTAATTATGCCGATCTTGCGGTGGCCGAGTGATATAATATGGTCAGTCATTTCCCGCATGACACTGGCATCATTGGTTAATACGCTGATGTGTAATGGGGCATCAAAGTCAACAACAACGGTGGGCAGGCCTTTGGCAAGGGCGCGCTGGGTCGTCGGGTTGCTTTTGTAGGGCGCATTGAGGATATAGCCATCAACCATCGCATCCAGGGATTCGAAATTATTCAGATCATTATTTTTCAGGGGAATCAGGACAATATTGGTTCCCCGTTCTTCGCAGACCGTAGCCACCCCCCTCAGGAAGGCGATGTCATGGGGATCGGAAAAGGCATAACTGAGTTGGTCATTATAGATGATACCAATGGCACCGCAAAGGCCGGTCCGAAGCGATCGTGCCGCAGGATTTGGGCCGTGGTAATTAATGGATTTTGCATAATCCAGAATTTTCTTCTGTAGTTTGCTGGAGACCTTGGCAGGATTATTGAAGGCATTGGAAACAGATGTATGGGTAATTCCAAGGTCGGCGGCAATAGATTTTAATGTGGTTTTATTTCGGTGCATTTCTTCAAATACCCTCTTTATAAATTAAATATATTACGGATCATATAGCGGCGGACTAGGTTTTCGATCCCTACAGTCATTGAATTTTGCACGAATTGCAATATACATCATCTGTTTTCAATATATAGTGATAACAGTTTAACGTTAATTATTGACATATGCAATAGGTAAGTTTAACGTTAAACAAAGCATTCAAATTACGGGTTAATATTGCCCAAACCAACGGTAGCGGGATACGGGTCACCATTGCGATGAGATTAGAATATAAAAGATATATATCCGCCGTCCTTCTGTTGCTTTGCGGGGCAATGTTTTTTGTGGCGACATCTGCCCACGGGGAACGATTGGAATTTTTGCAGGAATCCGTTCCCAAGCAAAGCAGAATCAGCCTGAAGCACTTCAATCATTTATTTGCTCCCATAAGGCCGGGCAATAGAAAAATGGCCGTGGTCAATATCTATAGCGAATACCCGGATTATAGCTTTGCCATTGAGCCGGCAGAGGGATTTGCTTGTGTGGATGATGTGGCAAGGGCCATCGTCATGCTTGCGGAACATGTGAAAATTCAGCCTGACAAAGATGTTTTGCGCAAAATTAAAATGCTGGTCGAGTTCATTTTGCATATGCAGAATGACAATGGGTATTTTAATAATTTTATCTGGCCGGATCTGTCTATTAACACCCAATATAAAACATCGGTGGCAGAGATGAACTGGTGGTCGTTAAGGGCGCTGTGGAGTTTGGAGACGGCCCATGAATTATTCCTTTCTGATGCGGACCTGACAAACAGAATCGAAAAGGCCATAGAAAAAGTCGTCATCAGGATTAAAAGAGATCTTGCCGCGCCGGATTTTAAAACTGTGGCTATAAATGGCATTGAGGTTGCCACATGGTTGCCAAATAAATATGCGGCAGATCAGGCTGCTGTTGCCATCATTGCCCTGCTGCCCTATTACAAAAGAAGTGCAGATGCCGGAATTCCGGCTATAATCAATGCGCTGGCTCTGGGCATTATGAAAATGCAGAAGGGTAATGCGGATAATTATCCTTATGGCATGTTTCTAAGCTGGAAGAATGAGTGGCATGCATGGGGCAACAATCAGGCTTATGCTTTATTGCTGGCAGGGCAGCAACTGGAGCGTCCGGAGTATATTCAGAGTGCTTTGCGGGAAGTAGATCATTTTTATCCCTTTCTGATGAAAAATGGCTTTCCCGGATCAATTTCCATTAAGTATGAAGCGGGTTTATATTCCAGGGCCAGCGGGAAGATGTTCCCTCAAATAGCTTACGGGATACGGCCAATGGTATATGCTGTGTCGGAAGCCTACCGGGTAACAAAGAATAAAAAATACGCTGTTCAACTGGCGAAGTTAAAGTCCTGGTTTCTGGGGGGTAATATTGCGGGAAAATTCATGTATGATCAAAAGAGCGGAAGAACCTATGATGCTATTGTTTCCGCCACTGAGATAAATCTGAATTCCGGGGCGGAATCAACCATAGAGGGTTTAATGGTCTTGCAGCGATAAAGGCAAGGGGAGGATGTATGAAGAATATTATAGGGATAATTCTGGCGGCGAATCTTCTGTTGTTAAGTGGCTGTTCCGAGTCCGGCACGACACGGGATGACGGTGAAAAAAGAATTAAATTATGGGTAGCCCCCAGTGAATCTCAGGAGGCTTTCTGGAAGGTTGCTGTTGAACAATGGAATAGCAGCGGTCTTGGCACGCCCGTGGATTTCACCACAATTCCCGCCACAGAGAGTTCTGAAAAGGCCGTATTGACCGCCCTTGTGGCGGGTAATGCCCCTGATATATCCACCAATATATTTTCCGGTTTTGCCGCCCAACTGGCAAGCCTTGGCCAATTGCAGGATCTTGTCGCTATGGACGGCTACGAGGAATTAATTGCGGCCCGGCATATGGGAAGCATTATGGAAGGCTGGGATCAGGACGGCAAAAAATATGTTTTTCCCATCTATTCCAACCCCACCCTGATCTGGTGGCGCGGTGATATATTGCAAAAGCTTGGCATTACAGATATCCCGGAAACCTTTGACGATGTTTACGCCCTGTCAGAGAAATATGCCGCATCAGACCATAAATATGGCATGCAGGTGATCGCCGGGCGAGACTGGGCAGACAGATGGTTTGATTTTATTTCACTATATTATGCCACGGCGGGCGGGGCACCCTATATCAAGGATGGCAAAGCCGTCTATGATAATGCCGCCAGTCTTGCGGTGCTCATATTTATGGAGACCATTTTTAAAAATGACTGGACGGCGCTGGATTTTGACAGTGATGAGCCTTTGGTATCGGGTCTGGTTGCCGGTGCCGTGCGGGGGCCGTGGGACGTGGCGTATTTTCAGAGAATGTATCCTGACACTCTGGAAAAAATTGTTATAGGGCCAATGATTGCCGCACAAAAGACTGCGGGCAAGACCCCTACATTTGCCGACAGCAAAGGGCTGGTCATATTCAGGCACAGTAAATTGAAAAAAGAAGCTTTCGCTTTTATTTCATGGGTATTCCAAAATGATGCCTTAAGCCTGTTGTGGCTGGAAAAAACCAGCCTTCCGCCGGCCCGTGGTGATCTGACAGAAAATGCCATATTCAAAAGCTTTTATGAAACCCATCCCCTTGCCAGAATATATGCTGCCTATGTTGATGTGGCCGCACCCTCTGCCTTCATTGAAAGCACAATCGACGTCCAGAAAACCATGGGATTTGAAATGGTCGAACCAATGAAGTTTGGCGACAAATCCCCCAAGACGGCGTTAGCTGATGCGGTCAGGCGGACCAATAAATTGCTGAGGCGGTCGCAATGAATAAAATATTCAGTAATATAAATATAAAAGAAGCCCACATCGGCGGCGCTCTGGCCTTGTCATTCGTATTGTTCAATGTGATATTCTGGGCCTATCCGTTTATATGGCTGGTTATATTATCCTTATCTGACTGGCGATTTTTCGATGTGCCAACATTCACCGGGCTGAAGAATTTTTTCATTGTCATGGAAGACCCTGAATTCTGGCGGTCATTCTGGAATGTGATCCGGTTTCTGGGATTCTACATCCCCATCGTTCTGGCCTGTTCGCTGGCCTTTGCCTTTGGTTTGCAGCATATTGGCCGGGGCAAGGTTTTTATTGCGCTGTGCTTCCTGCTGGCTCATATCTCCTCCGGGGTGGCCTACTCTCTGGTATTTACCAAGATATTCAGCTCTACCGGCCCCCTGAATACTTTTATGATGGACTGGTTTGGCTTTGCAATTCCCTGGTTATCCAGCCCGTCCATGGCCATGTTCTCCATATCGCTGGTGGTGACGTGGAAGTTTGTCGGCTACTACGGTCTGATCCTCTATTCCGGTCTTATGGCCATACCCAAAGAGATTTATGATGCGGCTAAACTGGACAATACCCCGGCGCTGACAAGACTGTTCCGGATCACAGTGCCCATGATTAATTCTCAGTTGATCATGGTATTGGTGTTTGCCATAACGGTTGCTTTTGCCATATTTACTGAACCCTACATGATGACAGGTGGCGGCCCCATGGAAAGCACTAATATGCCCATGCTGGTCATGTATGAAACCGCGTTTAGCCGTTTGCAGCCGGGCCGGGCGGCCCTGATGGCGATCATCATTGCCGTCGCCAGCTATGTGGTGATCAGGCTGATGCGTAAAATTCTGGAAAAAGATGTGGAACTGGTATGATGAAATTCAGGAAAAAAAGCATTGGCAGCTGGGTTATCACCATAACAATGTATCTGCTGGCCCTGACCTGGCTATATCCCTATATCTGGATGGTGATGGCGTCGATCAAGCCAACCACAGAGATTTTCAATACCAGCCTGTTTTCAGGAAGTTTTACCATTGAAAATTACCGGTTCCTGTTTGACAGTGCGGAAAAATTAAATCGTCCGTTTCTGAAATCCCTGTTCAATTCCTTCTTCATCACCCTTAGTGTGACAGCCTCGGTGGTGATCACCTCGGCCTTCATTGGCTATGCGATGGCGAAAATCAGTTTCTGGGGCCGGCAGCAGATGAATAATTTCATCCTCTTTCAAATGGTCGTGCCGTCTATGATGCTGATGATCCCCCTGTTTATCCTGATTAAACAGCTTGGATTGATCAATACCTATTCCGCGATGATACTGCCAATGATGATGTCGGGCTGGGGTATATTCATGATGTCCCAGGCCTTTAAGGGCACCCCAAATGATTATATAGATGCGGCAAAACTTGACCGAGCCAGTCTGAAGCAAATTGTATTCAACCTTATGATCCCCCTTAACAAGTCCATTGTTGCTATTGTCGCGTTATTCACCTTCACCGGCACATGGGATAATTTCATGTGGCCGCTGATTGTGATCTCGGACGTTGATATGATGCCGCTGTCGGTATTGCTGGCAACCTTCAGTAGACAATATGGTGTCTATGTGGGGCCGGTGATGGCCGGGTCGGTGCTGCAGGCCCTGCCGCTTGTGCTGCTGTTCATTGTTTTCCGCAAATATTTTTTACAGGGAATGTCCCTGTCTCTGAAGTGATCTGAACTATATGTTGACTGATACAAAACATAAATGGTGGCAAAGCACCGTCTTTTACGAGATTTACATGGCCAGTTTCCAGGATGGTAACGGCGATGGCATAGGTGACTTTAAAGGCCTGACAAGCCGTCTGGATTATCTGCAGGATCTGGGCGTGAATGGCCTGTGGATAACACCATTTTACCCGTCGCCCAAGGTGGATAACGGCTATGATGTGGCGGATTATTTTAATGTGGACCCGGATTTTGGAAGTCTTGAGGATTTTGATCACTTCATTGAGAAGGCCCACGCACGGGGCATCAGGGTGATCATCGACGTGGTGCTGAACCATGTCTCGACAGAACATGCCTGGTTCAGGGAAGCTGTATCCAACCCTGAAAGCAAATACCGGGATTATTTCTTTTTTCAGGATGAGCCAAACGGGTGGGAATCTTTTTTTGGCGGCTCTGCATGGGAAAAAGAACCGGACGGCACCCAGGTTTATTATCATAAATTTGCCCCGGAGCAGGCAGACCTCAACTGGCAGAACAAGGCGGTGAGGGACGATATGCTGAGGGTGTTGAAATTCTGGCTGGACCGGGGGGTTGATGGTTTTCGTCTTGATGTTATTAATTTTCTGTCCTGCAACGGCATAGGTGAGGAGAATCTTCACCGTGATAGCAAGGGCAGGCAAATTCATGACCATGACATTGACCAGCCGGGGATTTATGACTGTATTTCTGAAATATGTGACTTTGTCAGGGATTACAGTGCGCGCAGGGGCAAAGAGAGCTTTCTGGTGGGTGAGGTGGGTCACGAGGAGCTGTCGAAACTGGCCCCTTATCAAAGGGATGATTTGCTGGATGTGGTTTTTAACTTCAATCTGGGTTCGATGGGGAGCTTTGATATCGGCGAAATACACGGGCAACTGGTCGCCATGGAGGATCAACTGGTCGGATTGCCAACTATATTTTTTAACAGCCATGATATGGCAAGGTCCATGAGCAGGCTTTGTCATGATAATGCTGAACAGGCTGCAGCCCTGGCAGCCCTGACATTAATGGCGAAGGGGGTTAGCTTTTTATATTTCGGTGAAGAAATCGGTATGCCTGACTATATTCCCCAAAGTGTCTCTGAAATGCAGGATGTACAAGCGGTAAATCACTATCAACTGGCACTGGCAGAGGGCAAGAGCATATCTGAAGCCTATGACAAGGCGCTGGAAGAATGTCGTGACAAGTCACGCCTGTACATGCAGTGGAATGATGATAAATTTTCTGGCTTCAGCAGATCAACCCCGTGGATTGGTGAAACAGCGCCGAATAACCTGCCAAAGGTTGAGGAACAGATCAATGATCCAGACAGTCTGTGGCACTGGTATAAGACGTTAATTGCCTTGCGCAGGGATAATCCGGCCCTTAACTTTGGCAACTACGATATTTTGTCACTGGAAAAAGGCCTGTTGACTTTTGCCCGCCGCAGGCAAAATAAAATCATTCACATCCAGATAAATTTCAGTGATCAAAAACACCCTGTTAATCACAACCCTTCCCACGAGGTTTTGGCCAGCAAAGGATTAGACCTTGGCGAACCGGATTATCTATTACCTTTTGGGACATTAATTACAAGAGAAGTACAAGATGTTTGTTAAACGYTCAGAATTTAATCCTATTATTACACCGAAAATGGTCAAACCCAGTCAGGAAGGGTTCAAAGTTGATGGCACCTTTAACGCGGGTGTCGTCGATTATCATGGTGAAACCGTGATGCTGCTCAGGGTCGCTGAGAGCATGGTTGGCACCGTGGAAAATGAAATTAAAGTGCCTGTGCTGGTTGAACGGGATGGGTCGTGGGACGTCACCGTTAAAACCTTCCGGCGGGATGATCCCGATTATGACTTTTCTGACCCCCGAAGCATCGTATTGCGCGAAGACCCCAGCCAGATTCATCTCACCTCACTGTCTCATATCCGCATCGCGCGAAGTGCCAATGGTGTGGATTTTGTCGTTGATGATGACGTGTTTATTTTCCCGGACAACAGATACGAGCTTTTTGGTTGTGAGGACCCAAGGGTGACCCTGATTGACGGCATTTATTATATTAATTATTCGTCCATATCGGACCTTGGTATCAGCACATCCCTGGCGCAGACAACTGATTTTCAGCAGGTGGAAAAACGGGGTGTTATTTTTGCGCCGGACAACAGGGATGTCTGTTTCTTTCCTGAAAAAGTCAATGGTTATTATTGGGCGCTTCACCGTCCGGCACCAATGCATTTTGGCCGGCCTGAGATTTGGCTGGCAAAATCTCCCGACCTTATCCATTGGGGGGACCACAGGATATTGGTGGAATGTTCAGACAATGACTGGGATCAAATGAAAATTGGCGGCGGGGCGCCCATGCTCAAGACGGATAAAGGTTGGCTGCAAATCTATCACGGGGTGGATAAGACGCAACGCTATTGTCTGGGCGCTTTACTGATTGATATGAATGATCCCACCAAAGTCATCGCCCGCATGAAAGATCATATCGCGGAACCCCGGGCGGCTTATGAAACCGAAGGATTTTTCGGTAATGTGGTATTTTGCTGTGGGGCAATAATAAGAGAAGATGTGCTTAATATTTATTACGGGGCTGCGGATGAAGTCATGGCATTGGCGACCATCAATCTGGATGAATTATGGCACCATCTGGCCGTTTGAGTTATACTCAATATAGTATTTGTGGAAAATTGAAGAGAGTAAATAATGAGTAAGAAAGATATAAAGCGTGTTCGCGAGATGTATTCCGAATTTCAGAAAGGGCTGGATGAAAGAAGGAAAAACACCGGAAAGTTATATTTCAAAGGTGTGGGGAAAAATGATGTCTATAACATCACTGCCCCATTTAATTCAGCGAATAGAACCGTCATTGCGGGGCGCGTCGAGCTTAGAGAGCATGAATATTCCAACGTTATCTTTTTCGAAGAAATTGATAATGTCTGGGTTCCTGTCCAGAACGCCCCAACCTTCAAATTGCAGGATCCTTTTATAACGTTTATTGCAGGTGAACTGATCTTCGGTGGCGTGGAAATCAAGGACGTGGGGGGGGTGCTGGAATGGAAAACGGTTTTTTTTCGCGGGCCGGATATTTTCAATCTGGTCGAATTTTTTCACGGTCCGGCGGGTATGAAGGATATTCGTTTATGTGACCTTGAAAACGGCAAAATCGGTGTATTTACCAGACCTCAAGGGGATGTCGGAGGCCGGGGAACAATTGGTTATGCGGAAATCAGCAAACTGGAGGACCTGACAACAGAAGTGATAGAAGGAGCGGTTTTGCTGGAGGATAAATTTCATCACCTGGACTGGGGCGGTGTTAATGAGGCTCATTTGCTGGCCAATGGCGAAATTGGTGTGCTGGCTCATGCGGCTTATTATGAAGATGACCATCTTATGGAAGAGAGGCATTATTATGCCACATCTTTTATTTTTGATCCGGTTCTCAAGAAATTCAGAGATTATAAAATTATCGCCAGTCGGGACCAGTTCGAAGACGGGCCGGCAAAACAAAAACATTTAACCAATGTGATATTTTCTTCTGGATTAAAACGTACTGATGAAACAATCACTCTGTATGCCGGGGTGTCCGATGCCGAAGCCCACTGGATTGAGATAGAAGACCCTTTCTGGTCTGAAGGGCAACAATAAAGTAATCAGGATTTTTAATAAGTTCAGATGTTTAGCCTCAATATGTTTAACGTTAAACTTTTCTCTTGATTTCATTTTTGTTTAACGTTAAACTGAGGGCAAGGCAAAATTTTAACAATCAAATATTAATAATAGGGAGATTTCTAATGAATGACATTGCACTAAAATTTAAATATATCCTTCTGGGTTCTGCGGCTCTGGCTGTATTTGCAATTCCGCAGGCATATGCCGAAGATGAAAATGTTACGGATGACGATAGTTTTGAGCTGGAAGAAATTGTTGTAACCGGTATTCGCGGCAGTCAAATGCGCGCGCTACAGGCCAAACGCAATTCAGACAGCATTATGGACGGGATTGCATCTGAGGATATGGGGAAATTCCCCGATCAGAATATTTCGGAAGCCTYGCAGCGCATTCCGGGTGTTACTATTCAGCGCAACGGCGGTGAGGGTCAGTTTATTACGGTGCGTGGCATGGGTCCGGCATTTAATACTGTGTTGCTTAATGGCCGTGTTCTGGCGACGGAAAATGAAGGCCGTGAATTCTCATTTGATATTCTTGCGGCGGAATTGATGACGGCGGTGGATGTATTCAAGACACCGACGCCCAGTCTGGTTGAAGGTGGTATCGGGGCGACGGTCAATATGAAAACGGCGCGCCCGCTGGATTTTGACGGTTTTCGCGGTTCGGTAACCGCCAAAGGACTTTATGATACGTCGCGGAAAAAAGTTTCGCCGCAGGCTTCGGGTTTCTTGAGTCAGACCTTCAACGATGGGGAGTTTGGTATTCTTGGATCATTCAATTATGTCAAGCGTGATTTCCGTATTGAAAGAGTATTCACCGATGGCTTTGAAGCCAATAAGGATCTTGATTTTGATGGTGACGGCACGCCGGAATTGACGGGCGTTTCCGTTCCTACGTTTGTCAGCCAGAATATTAATGAAACCAGCCGTGAACGTATTGGCGGAACATTGGTACTGCAGTGGCAGGCCAGTGATGATCTGCTTCTGACCCTTGACGGGGTTTATTCCCAACTTGATGTGGATTCGGAAGATTTTTCCACTGACTTTTCCTGGGGTCCAGACCTTATCACCGATGCGACAGTGGATGAGAATAACACGGTAACCTCTTTTACCCTGAGACCGGAGTCCAGGCCAACAGAATTTGTTGTCTTTAACCGTCCCCGTCGTGCCAAGACCCGGCAGGTAGGCTTTAATGCGGACTGGCAGGTTGATGATAATCTTTCCGCCGTTTTTGACACTGCCTATTCAAAATCCACAGACAGGGTAGCGGGCGATCAGTCATTTTTTGTTCTTGAGTTTCCGATACTTCCTGATGGTCGTTCATTGACTTTTGAAAACAAGCCGGGCGAGGTGCCGCATATTGGGAATTTTGGTGATATAACCGACCTTTCCATGCTTCGGTCCAGCTTTTTTACCTTTGAAGGGCAGGATATTACCGATGAAACCTATCAAGCGACCTTTGATCTGAATTATGACCTTGATAATACCGGGGTTCTGGTTTCTATCCAGACCGGCGCCAGTTACGCTTATCGTCAAAAGAGCCGGGACGTAACCAAGACTCCTGATCTTATTCAGTGTATCTTCTGTACTTGGGCCGGACATGAAAATAATGTCTTCATTCCGACAAGTATCAGCAGTTTTCAGGACGTCGATGGCTTTCTTGACGGACAGGCCGGGGTGATTGACCAGCCCTTTCCGACAGTAGGTGAGAATGACCTGATTGATTTTCTGAATTCTGACGAATCCCTTTCGGTCTTGACGGCGCAGGATACACAGCGCCGTGCAGATGAAATAGCTGCTCTGGCGGCCAATGGCGGTGGTTTCGGTGTGGTGCCACGCCCCGGTGATGGCGGGGTGGTGACTGAAAATAACTATGGCGCTTATATTCAGGCGAAATTTGAAGGCAGCTTTGGTGATACGCCGTGGTCCGGCAACATGGGGCTGCGCTATACCCGGACTGATGTTGCATCCGCCGGTGTCGGACAGGACGTTCTGTCAATAACGCCCATAGGTGGCGGCATTAATGATTCGATCATTACGTTTACCGACCCTATTGATATTGTGGAAAATGCCTCATACCATGTGTGGTTACCCAGTGCCAACTTCAAAATGGACATGTATGAGGACATCACGTTTCGTGCCGCAATTGGCAAAAGCCTTACCCGGGCCACATTGAGCGACCTGTTGCTGAGACGAAGTATAAGTGCGCGTACCTTTAACACCGGTTTTGTAAAAACCGGCAATCCGGGACTGAAGCCGATGATTGCCTGGAATTATGATGCAAATTTAACCTGGTATATTGATGATGCCAGTTATCTGAGTGTCGCCTGGTTCCACAAAGACCTTTCCAACAAGTCGAGAGTGGAGGTTAATCCTATTCAGATTCTCGGCTTTGACTTCGATCAGGAACGTCCTGAAAATACAGGAAACGGCAGTGTGGACGGCGTTGAGTTGGCCCTGCAATATACTTTCAGCACTTTACCGGCACCTTTTGATGGTTTGGGGGTGCAGGGCAACTATACAAATGTGACCCAGAAAACCGATGGTCAAGATGAGAACGAAGATTCAGAGAGTTATAACCTGGTCGGTTTTTATGAGAAAGGCCCGATTCAGGCCCGTGTTGCCTATGTCTATCGTGCCGGTTATCTTGATTCTCTCAAGGCAAACCGCGGTCAGCCCAAACATATCCGGGGTTTTGGTCAGTGGGATGCCAGTGCAAGTTATGATGTAACAGAATTTATTACGGTGTTCGTTGAAGCGATAAACATCACCAATTCAAGAACAAAGTCCTTCTCGATTTTTGAAAATCGTTTGATTGAGCTTGCTGATACCGGTAGTCGTTATACCTTTGGCGTCCGAATGGATTTCTAGGTAAGTCATTAGATAATATAATATTCAAAACGGCAAAGCCCTGTGCTTTGCCGTTTTTATTGTATTACAATCTGGACAAAAGTTATAAGAACACCCTAGAGTCAGTATTATGA
>NVTJ01000073.1 GCA_002401545.1 Alphaproteobacteria bacterium | reverse complement strand
GTCGTCTGACTGAGAGCCATCACAGGCCCCAAGTAGTCCTGCCATCATACATAGAATGGTTTTTTTCATCTTCCCGCCCTCAAATTTTTCAATAGCATATACTATTAGAAAAAATTCTGTCAATCTCAGATCTGGGGCCGGGTCGATATCAAGGATATCCTCATGGCGCGCCTGATTTTGAGAATCCGCATTATCATGATGATCCACAGGTGAAGCATATTCACGGGCAACATGATCATCCGCACCACCATCATGATCATGTCCATGATTAAAAACTAACGGGCCTTGTCAGTCATGGACTTTCCAGTATGATGGTGACTTCGCTATCATACTGGAGAGAGAAATGGGATTGGTTTGTCAACAGTGTCTGGCCCGCAACAGTGCCCTATGCTCTGCCATGATTGGTGATGAGATTGACGACCTGTTTTCCATTGCCCATCAGGTAAAGGTGGATGAAGGCGGTTATCTGCTCCACGAAGAAGACCCGTCCAAATATGTCTATAACCTGTCTTCGGGGGTCTGCACGCTGGAACGTCTGGCCAGTGATGGCAGCCGCCAGATCATGGCTTTTGTCTATCCGGGCGACTTTATCGGCATCAACCCGGGGCCTTTTTATAGCGTCAGTGCGCAAGCGCTGGCCCCCATTGTTGCCTGTCGCTGGCATATGAAAGACCTGGAGGGCCTGTATTCTGCCTATCCCAACCTTGAACAGCATGTCCACGGCATCGCGTCACGGGTTCTGGCGGCCACCATGGATCAGTTGTTTGTTCTGGGCCGGAAAAATGCGGTCGAGAAAATCGCTTATTTTCTGTTATATATTGATGGACGGCAACGGAAATTTGACGGTCATTCGGACAGCTTTGTCCTGCCCATGACCCGAATTGATATCGCCGATTATCTCGGGGTTGCGGTTGAAACCGTAAGCCGCGCCTTTTCCCAACTCAGACGAAGAGGCCTCATAGAATTGTCACAAGCCTGGGTCGTAACCCTGAAAGACCGTGAAGGATTGCGGGAGGTTGTTGAGCATACGGTCGGTTAGGAGATGGATACTAGATGATTGAAGATTATGAAACCCGGTTAAAGAGTGTCAGAGCCTTGATTGATGCGGCGGATGATCAAATAACTGAGGGTCAGGGCATTGAATTTTCCAATGCGCAGGATTTGACAAATGAAGTTGTCAGGCGGGGGATGGAAAAATTAAACCAAAAAAGCTGATTATTACTCCGCTTGCGTTGGAAGGTTTAACGGAGATGTTTCTGTATATTGCTTCTAAATATAAAACGCTATAAGCTTWAWWGAACAATAAAATTTAATTGAAATATATAGCAGGATATGAGAATATTCTTATAATAATATCATATCTCAAGGGGTTATGAAAATGACTATTGCTGACTCGCTTATGATTTTATCAGTTCTACTAGCTCCTTTAGTAGCACTYCAAGTACAAAAGCACCTTAAAGTCTGGGAGGAAAAAAAAGAGAGAAGGGTGCAAATCTTCAAGATGCTTATGTCTACTCGTGCGACACGAATAGATCCCTCACATGTTGCCGCACTAAATATGATTGATCTGGAGTTTAAAGATGATTCTGTCACCGAAAAATGGCGCGAATATATGGATTCTCATGTATCCTCACCTAAATCACCTGATGCAGACGCTTCTATAGAAGACCAGAAAAAATATGATCAAGAGCTCAAAAACTGGAGTACAACACATGACGATAAATTTATTAATTTACTCTATGAAATATCTAAGTCTTTAAAATACAAGTTTGACAAAGTTCATTTGAAGAAAAGTATTTATTATCCAAAAGGTCTATCTGACATTGAGATTGAACAGCAAATGTTTCGTAGAGCGGCAATATCGTTCCTAAGTGGGAATCACCCTGTTAAAATGGCTGTAATAGATTTTCCTTCACTTGATGAAAGTGAGGAAGTCAAAGATTTGCAAGCTAAATTGAGACAGTACATAATAGAGTTAATAGAAGGAAAAAAATCTATTTCTGTTTCAATATCGGACCCGAAGGAAAAATTAAGGTAATGAAGAAAAATGTGAACAGCATGTATTTACTGAGTTTAGCCATCTCCACCCCTCAAATTTTCTCAACCGCCCTCTTCATCATATCCATGAAATGACTTCTGTCGGGGATGATATGGTCGCCGTTTTTATCCAGAAGACTGTTGGCCGGATGACTTCCGGTTTGGGCGTAGGTGCCGGCGAATAGCTCTAACCTTTGACGGGCGAGATAATTGTTCATGGCGGGGCGTTGGCGGTGTCTTCTGAGCGCGTTTAAATCTATCGAAGCATTGGCGGTCATGGTGTCGCCCCAGCCGCTCTCCTGTATTACCTGCCCCTGAAAATCAATGATCGCTGATCGGCCACCGGTGGAATTTTCCGGCATGTCATGGCCCCTGATGGCGGCGCAGTTTGAGGAGATCACATAGGCCATATTTTCAAGTGCGCGGGCTCTCCGGGCTATGTTTTTCGGGCTGTCATTGGTGCAGGCGACCTCGCCTGAGGAATGGAGGAATATTTCGGCCCCGCGCAGGGCAAGGCTGCGGGCAATTTCGGGATAGAGGATTTCTTCGGAGGCGATGCAGGCCAGATTGCCGATGTCAGTTTTGGCCACCGGGAAAACCCCGTCCATGCCGTAAATATCCAGATATTTGTCCCACACATCATGGGGGGTCGGCGCGAACATGCTATTCAGTCGCCGGTAGCGCAGAATAATATCGCCGGAAGGATCAATGATAAAGCTGGTCTGGAAATAAAGTCCCTCAAAGTTCGGGTCTTTTTCATAGGCATTGCCGGACAGGTAAATATCATTATCCTGCGCAATCCTGCCCAAGGCATCATATTCCGGGCCATCCATGTCAAGGCAGGCCTTGTCGGCCCATCCGGTGATACTTTCGCCCATGGGATAGGCGGTGAGGAAATATTCCGGCAGGACCACAAGCCTGGTATCGGGACCGACAAACCGTTTGCAGGACTGGATTTCTTTTGCCAGGCGCCCTAAGGTTTTATTGATAACAAGGCTGGCGTCTTCACGGCTGTTGCAGCCGTTTACCGTATCAAGGGATGTTTGCAGGGCGATGGCATAATAATTTGGCCCCAGCAGTTTATCCTCTGTATCCATGGTTATTTTGCCTCAATCAATTCTATCAATTCCCCGGCATTGCCGATGCAACAGGCTGATCTTCGGCCATTATAGGGGGCCATGTCAATACGCAAGGGCTTGCTGATCAGGGTTGCCTTCACCTTGTCCATATCTTCCACGATAAAACTGGTCATGGCAATGCCCGGCGGCAGCTTGTTTTCAGCGCAATTCCGCGGGACGGTGGCCTCAGGATATTGATCAATCTCATTATTGACGATCCTGCCGACACAGGTCATGGACAGATAATGCGGGGTTTCCTCCGGCAGTTCAAAGGCCTTGTTAATGACACTGTATTTGACAAAATATTCATTGCCCTGCGCCCAGCCAAAATTCTGCACGTAAAACTTAATGGCGTCATTCATATCCGGCGTTGCCAGAACCATGATGAAGGTATGGTCGACAAAGGACCGCGCCATGGGCAGGTCATAATCGGGAAGGTCGCCGCGAACCTGATTGAGATAAAAAACTTCATTGGCTACTCCGACTGCCTGCATGGGATAGATTTTGTCCGAAAAATCCATATAGGTCGGTACCCCGATGATCTCAAAAGGCGATTGTTTCAGGTTTTCGTGGAGGGCTTCCACATCCCTGACCGTGATTTCGATACCGTTCCAGCCATATGACTTTAAATAATCATAATCTGGCATATTATAATTTTCAACGATACGGATAAAGACCTGGGTGCCGCTCATGGGGGCCATGACGACCTGACGCTTGCCGGCCATGGCCGTCGCCCCCCAATGGGTGGCCTGAGCCTCACTGACGAAATTATCCTCAATTATCTTATAGCCAAAATAATCTTTGTAGCTGTTTACCACCGCTGTCACATCCGCCGCAGAGACCGTGGCGCATTTGATCCGCCCTTCGCCGTCTGGGCGGCAATCCGGTGAGGTCATCGTCATCATCCTTATGTTATCAATATTTGCCCTTATAGTCTGTGCCACAAGCTTTTTCAGCAATGACAAAAGTCATCCCTTCCTTCTCTGGGCCTGATATTATATAATCTGGCTTAGACAGAGAGACAAATTCAAGATGACCGATACGCAAATCTATGATCTTATTATAAGTAATGCCCGGGTTGTCCGGCCCGGAAAAGATACCGTAGACCTTCTTGATATTGGCATCAGCCAAGGAAAAATAACCGCTCTCGCGCCGAAACTGGCCGCAGAGGATGCGGCGCAGGTTGTCGACGCGGAAGGAAAGCTGGCGTTTCCGGGTCTTGTTGATGCTCATATGCATACGGGCATATATAATCCGCTCGCACAGGATGCCCGTTCGGAAAGCCGGGCCGCCGCCATGGGCGGGGTGACGTCAAGCCTGAATTATATGAGAACCGGACAATATTACCTTAATAAAGGCGGGCCGTATCGCGATTTCTTTCCGGAAGTTCTTGCCCTGTCCGAGGGTAATTTTTATGTGGATTACGGTTATCATCTGGCGCCGATGATGAAAGAGCATATCGGGGAAATACCGGATCTTGTGGCCGACCACGGGGTGACATCTTTCAAGATTTTTATGTTTTATGGCTCCCACGGGCTACATGGACGTTCATCGGACCAAAGTGAATTCCTGATGACGCCCCCCGGCGAGAAATACGATGTTGCCCATTTTGAATTTGTTATGCGCGGCGTTAAAAAGGCCATGGAACTGCATCCTGATAAAAAGGATATTATTTCGTGCAGTCTACATTGTGAGACGGCGGAAATAATGACCGCCTATACTAAAATAGTGGAGGAGGAGGGCATTCATACCGGGCTACGCGCCTATCACGAATCCCGTCCGCCCCATTCAGAAGGGCTGGCCATTGCCATTGCCTCTTACCTTGCCCATGAGACCGACTGCGTTAATATCAATCTGCTGCATCTCACATCCGCCAAGGCGCTGGACAGTGCGGCCAGAATGTCACTGGCCTTTCCCCATATTAATTTTCGCAAAGAGGTGACTATCGGTCATTTGCTTCTGGATGTGGACAGCCCCTGTGGCTGCCATGCCAAGGTCAATCCCCCCATTCGCCCGCGCGAGGATGTGGAGGCCCTGTGGCAAGCTGTCCTTGACCATAAAGTGGACTGGATTGTGTCCGACCATGCCTGTTGCAAGGAAGAAATGAAGACCGACAACAAGCAGCCCGACCAGATATTTCTCGCCAAGTCCGGCTTTGGCGGCACGGAATATCTTTTGAGTGGCCTGATCAGTGAAGGCGGCCGGCGCGGCATGTCCTATAACCATATGGCGGAGCTGGTGAGCGCCAATCCGGCCAGACGTTTTGGCCTGCCTACCAAGGGTGATATTGCCCCCGGATATGATGCAGATATTGTTTTGGTTGATCCGGCGAAAGGCTTTGTGGTCAGTGCTGAAAATTCGCCTTCGGCACAGGGCTATACCCCCTTTGAGGGTCAGGAATTGACCGCAACCGTCATGCAGACCTATCTGCGCGGCCATCTTATTTATGACAATGGGAATATTGTTGGTGAACCCAGAGGCCAGTATTTGAAACGCCCAACTTAGGGTTAAGATATGACGACAAGTCGTTCGGTATTTTTTTATATTGCAGCTTTTTTGTCGCTGGTCACTGTGGGTTCGGCGCATGGGCAGGACCCCATAAAACTTGCCGTGGGCGCTTTTGCCGCACCGGGCACGCCGTGGGATACGGACTGGCAGACATTTCGGGAAAATCTTGACCGGAAAGTTCCGGGGGAACCTGACTTTGAAGTTAAGCTTCTCATCCGGGGCGAAGCAGGTGGCGAGCCGGTCACTATGACCAATATCCGCCGTAACCGGCTGCAATTCGGCGGTTTTTCCATCGGGGGCGCTTCGGCGGTCATTCCTGAATTATCAGTGCTTCTGTCGCCCTATGTCTTTGATAGTGTGGAGGAGCTTGACTTTGTCATGGATAATTTCATGCTGGATATTTTCCAGCCGATGTTTGCGGCAAAAGGTCTGGTCCTGATTCGCTGGGTTGAGATTGGCTGGCTTCATATGTATGGCAGGAAACCCCTGATAACACCGAAAGATGCGCGCGGCTACCGGTTGCGTTCCCAGGCTTCGGAAGCCTCTCAGGCTGTGATGGCCTCTTTGAAAGGCGACATGCTGCAAATGCCTTTTCATGATCTTATCCCGGCCTTGCAGACCGGGCTTGTAGAAGGCGGCGAAACCAATATTGTGCTGTATAGTGTCACCGGAATTTCCCATGAGGCCCCTCATCTGGTGCTGACCCGCCATGCCTATGACACGGGTATGATTGTGGCCAGCAAGAAATGGTATGACGGCCTTTCACCAAAATCTCAGCAACGGGTTTATGATGCTTTCCCCTCATCCGACGGGGCGCGGGCCGGGGTTCGCAAAATGGCTTCGGCTTTGCTGGGCATGTTAAAGGCGAAACCGGAGGTTACGGTTCATGACCTGTCACCGGAACAGTTGCTTCTCTGGAAAGAGGCCCTGCAGGATAACCATCGGGAAATCATCCGGAAAATTGGTGGCAGGGCGGGGGAGATATATCAGGCCATGATGGCGGCACGTAAAATTTACCGGGACGGGAAAGCACAGCATGAATAGGGCTGGGCGTTTTACAGGGTATCTTTATCGCTTTGAGAAAGCAGTGGCCCTGCTCGCCTTTGCGGTTATGACGCTGGTGATTATTGCCGATGTGATCAGCCGGAAAATTCTGGGCCAGGGCATCGCCGGGGCGCCGCGCATTGCCGTCTATGCCATGATCATTGCCGCCCTGATCAGCTTTGGTCTGGCCTCCCATAAAGGGCGTCATCTGCGGCCCCGTTTTGCCGATAACTGGCTGCCTTCAGGATGGAATGGCATGATCATCCGCCTTCAGGAAGGCCTGATGGCGGCCTTCTGCCTGATATTCGCGGTTGCCGCCATGATAGTGGTCTATGACACCTTTCTGCTTCAGGAAACCTCGCGGATGCTGCGCATTGCCATATGGCCCATGCAGACGGTGATGCCTCTGGCTTTTCTTATCGGTGCCATACGACATTTTCTTTATGCCCTCTATCCAGACATCAGGCCAGATGAGGGAGCTTTGCCATGATGATGTTGCTGCTCATTCTGGCGGTAATTATTGCTCTTATGCTGCGTCAGCGTATTGTGGCCATACTGGGGTTTGTGGCGGGTTTTTGTTATCTGGTCTGGGGGGACGGGAATTTAACCTATGTCCTGCTTGATATATGGGCGGCGGCGGATCAGGAAATCCTGCTGTCCATTCCCCTGTTCATACTGGCGGGAAATATCATGTCCAAGGGCACCATTGCCGAAAGACTGATTGCGGTCATGCGGGTGGCCACAGCGCCCATTCCGGGCGGACTGGCCATCGCGACCATTCTGTCCTGTGCCGTCTTTGCCGCTATTTCCGGGTCATCAACGGTGACGCTGATTGCGGTCGGTTCCATCATGTATCCCGCCCTGCTCAAAGCGGGCTATAGCCGAAAATTTGCCATGGGCAGTCTTTGTGCGGCGGGAACATTGGGCATTATCATTCCGCCCAGCATTCCGCTCATTCTATACGGTGTGATGACAGAGACGTCTATCGCCGACCTGTTCAAGGCGGGTATCGGCCCGGCCATAGTCCTTACCTTGTTTATCTCCTTGTACGCCCTGATCGTGAATTGGTCTATCCTGCGGGCGACGTTTGATTTTGTGGCCTTGCAAACGGCGGTCAGGCGGGGCGTCTTCTCACTTTTCATGCCGGTGCTTATTCTGGGGGGTATATATGGCGGTATATTCACGGTGACGGAATCGGCGGCGGTGGCGGTTTTTTATGCGACACTGGTGGAGCTTTTTATCCACCGCGAACTTGGGCTGGCCAAGCTGGAAGAAGTGGTTATTGAAACGGCAACGATGATCGGCTCATTAATGCCGCTCTTGATGATGGCCATGTCCATCAACACCTTCATGACTTATGAGCAGATACCCCATGCTCTGGTGGATATTATCTCGGATATGGTCACCGATCAGACATCTTTTATGTTGTTGACCATGGTTGGACTGCTTATTGTGGGCTGTTTTGTTGATATCGGGTCGGCAATACTTATTCTGGCTCCGTTGCTGGCGCCGCTGGCCGTAGCGCAGGGTGTAGATCTTGTCCATTTCGGGATTGTCATGATYGTCAATCTGGAACTGGGCTATCTCACACCGCCTTTCGGGCTTAACCYGATTGTGTCCATGGGGGTTTTCAGGGAGGATTTCTGGATCATTGCCCGGTCCGTGCTGCCGTTCCTGTTATTGATGTTTATCACTTTGCTGATCGTGACTTTCTGGCCGGCATTGTCACTTACTTTTGTTAGGATGTAATCCATGAATGAACAATTGATCTCTATTTTGGGCCAGATTCTGGGGAGTGAAAATTTTCTTACGGACCCGGATGAGTGCATTTATTATTCTCAGGATGTCTATAGTGCCGCACCCTACGTGACGCAGGGGGTCATGAGGCCGGGAAATCTGGCAGAGCTTTCGGCGGCCATAAAGATCGCAACTGATGCGGGATATGCCCTTTTCCCCCGGGGCGGCGGGGTATCCTATACCAGTGGCTATCTGCCCTCTGTCGCGAAATCGATAACCATTGATACGGGGCGTATGAACCGCATACTGGAAATTAATACCCAGGATATGTATGTCACTGTCGAATGCGGCTGTCGCTGGGTCGATCTCTATGAAGCCTTGAAGGGAAGTGGCCTGAGAACACCCTTCTGGGGCACACTTTCCGGCATCAGCGCCACAGTTGGCGGCAGCCTGAGCCAGAACAGCATCTTTTTCGGCTCCGGCCATCACGGCACCGCAGCGGATAGCGTCACCTCAATGCAGGTCGTGACAGCCAGTGGCGAGGTGATCACCACCGGGTCGGGGGCAGTGAAGGGGGGCAGCCCTTTTTTCCGCCATTATGGCCCTGATCTTACCGGGCTTTTTACCGGGGATGCCGGGGCCTTGGCGGTTAAGGCGACTATTACCCTCAGACTTATGGCAGAAACGCCTCACAAGGCCTTTGGTTCATTTAATTTTGCCGGTTATGATCATATGTTTGCGGTCATGGCGGCGCTTTCCCGTCAGGGACTGGCCAGTGAATGTTTTGGTTTTGACCCTTTCCTGCAATCCCAGCGCATGAAGCGGGAAAGCCTGGTTAAAGACGTTAAGGCCCTGAGCGGGGTTATCAAGGCCAGCGGCCTGAAAGCGGGCGTTAAAATGGCGCTGACCGGACGGCGCTATATGAAAGACGTGCAATATTCCATCCATGTGATCACGGAACATAAATACGCCGGTGTCGCCGATCAGTATATGAATGATATCCGGGCCGTTGTTCGCGATAATCACGGCGAAGAAATCGAAAATACCATTCCAAAGGTTATCAGTGCAACGCCTTTTACGCCGCTCAATAATATGATCGGGCCTGAAGGGGAACGCTGGTCACCGGTTCATGCGCTGGTCCCCCACTCAAAGGCAAAAGCCCTGCATGATGATATTGAGGCTATTTATGCCGATGAGGCCACGGATATTGAGAAATATAACATTGGCCGGGGTTATCTCTATACCACTGTCGGCACCTCTGCGGTGGTGATTGAACCGGTGTTTTTCTGGCCTGATGCCCTGATGCCTTTCCACCACCGGCATGTGGAACAAGCCGTGCTGAAGGGCCTGAAGGGCTTTCCCGAGAATCTGGAAGCCCGCGCGGTGGTACAGCGGTTGCGCGAAAGGCTGGTTGACCTGTTTGTGGCACATGGCGCGGTTCATTTCCAGATCGGCAAGACCTATAAATACAAACAGGGATTACAGCAGAGCAGCTATCAATTGGTGAAAAAACTCAAAAAACAACTTGACCCGGACGGCAGGATTAATCCGGGTTCCCTTGGCCTATGGCCCAAAGATGAAGGATAAAATAATGACTGAGAAAAATATTCAGATACGCCTGAAAAACCGCCCGGACAGCACGCCGTCTGTGGAAGATTTTGAGATTTTTCAGGACGAGATGCCCGTGGCAGGGGACGGCGAAATCCTGTGCCGCAGCCTGTATCTGTCCCTTGACCCCTATATGCGCGGGCAGATCAGTGGCCGTCATATTTCCGGTGCCATTCCTCCGGGGGAGGTCATGCGCGGTGAGACAATTTCCGAAGTCGTGACGTCAAATAATGAGAATTTTAAAGCCGGTGATCTTGTGGCCCATCAAGGGGGCTGGCAGAGCTGGTCCGTGGCACAGGCGGCTGATCTTACCCCCGTGGACCGGCGCATTAAGCCGCTGTCACTGGCCCTTGGTGTTTTGGGGATGCCGGGGCTGACGGCCTATGCGGGGATGACTTATCTGGCCGATCTGAAAGAGGGTGACAAGCTTGTGGTCTCGGCGGCGAGCGGAGCCGTGGGCTCCATGGTCGGGCAGATTGCCCGGATTATGGGCTGTGAGGTTTACGGCATTGCCGGGTCCGATGAAAAATGCCGGTGGCTTGTGGAAAAGGCCGGTTTTGCCGGCTGCGTCAATTATAAGACCCAAGACCTGATCGCGGGGCTTAAGGAATGCTGTCCAGAGGGAATTGATGTTTACTTCGATAATGTGGGCGGTGATACGCTGGAGGCCGCCATGTGGCAGCTTGCCCTCGGGGCGCGGGTCGTCCTCTGTGGCCTGATGGCGCAATATAATACTGATGTGATGCCGCCCGGCCCCAATCCCGCCACCATCATCAAGGCACGGGCGACCGTTCGCGGTCTGGTTGTCTATGATTTTTTTGATAAAAAACAGGAATTTCTGGATAGGATTATCCCCTGGGTCGATGGGGGACGGATCGCCTACCGCGAAGATGTGACAGAAGGGTTGGAAAATGCCCCGGCGGCTTTTGTTCGCCTGATGAAGGGTAAAAATTTCGGCAAAACCATCATCAGATTCTCGTAACCGCCTTGGGCAGGGTAGAGGCATATTGACCCTGATGAAAGACCAGAGGTTTTTTGGCGCTATGGCTGTGTGAGAGAACTTCACCGACGAAAATAATATGGTCACCGCCGTCATATTGGTGGCGGGTGCGGCATTCCAGAAGGGCGGCGCAGTCTTTCAGGACAGGCGTGTCTCCGCGACCGGCATGAAATTCTATAGTGTTGAATTTATCTGTTCCCGGGCGGGCGAACCGGTTTGACATTTCTTCCTGATCAATACCCAGAATATGGATATTGTAATATTCCGCCTTTTCAAAGCAGGCAAGACTATAGGCATTTTTCGCCAGTGACCACAGGACCAGCGGCGGGTCCATGGAAACACTGTTGAAACTGCTGGCCGTGATCCCGACAGGGGCGCCGTCCCCGTCCAGAGTGGTGATAATCGTGACGCCCGTGGCAAACTGGCCGAGTGTGTCGCGAAATCCTTTTTGGTTGAAGGCTTCTTTCGTCATATTTTGTTTTCTCTTATGCATACCCTATTCCGATAGTAGCAAGAATAAGAGGTCAATATTGGTCCATCGCAGGCGGATGACCATAGTGTGGACGGTCCCTGTTATCCCAATATGCTATTTTGAAAACTCCTTATAAAGTCAGGTCAGAAGATCATATGCCCAAAAACCATATGCGCATATATATTGACTATGAAATATGGAGGATGACGATGACAGAGGTGACACTGGAAGTGCTTTTGGAAAGAGCGCGCAGCCTTGTTCCCGTACTCAGGGAACGGGCCGCAGAAACCGAAAAACTGCGACAGTTGCCGGATGAAACCATGGCTGACCTCCACAGGCTGGGCCTGTTGAAATATTACCAGCCCAAAATGTTTGGCGGCTATGAGCTGGATTGGGGCGCCCATGCGGAGATCGCCTTTGAACTGGCGCGGGGATGCACATCCACGGCGTGGATACAATGTGTGGTTGGCTCTCACACCTGGATGGGGGCCCGTCTGGGCATGGAAGTCCAGAAAGAGATTTTTGCGGACCCCAATGTCCTGATTGCAACGGCCTTTGCCGGGGGCCGTAATGTTACGGTCAAAAAGGTTGATGGCGGCTATACCCTGTCCGGGGAATGGTCATTTGCCAGCGGCCTGTCCCACTCAGAATGGGCCATTGTCGGTACGCAGGCGGAAACCGCGACCCGTGATGAATATGAAATGACGCTTTTTGCCCTGCCAAAAGGTGACTTTGAATATGTGGACAACTGGTATGTTTCCGGCCTGAAAGGCACCGGCTCCATGAATATCAAAGTGACGGATGTCTTTATCCCCGAACATCGGGCCATGTTGATCAGCACCTTTGATACGGGAACAGCAGAAGGGGCGCGGGCTCATAAAAGCTATACTTATCAGGCCTATATGCCGGAGTATTTCTTCTCGGTACCGCTTGGTCCTATTGTGGGGACTGCGGTCGGGGCAATGGAAACCTATCTTGAAATTACCAAAAGCAGAATCGGGGCCATGTTCGGTGAGAAAGTTGCCGAACAGATTCCGGTACAGACCAGAATTGCGGAATCCTCCGCCGAAATTTCTGCGGCCAAGCTTTTGAATGCCCGGGTTTTTGAGATGCTGCACGCGCGCGGTGTCAAGGGGGAGCGCATCCCCAAAGATGAGCTGGTGCGCCTGAAACGGGACTGTGTCTTCATTGGCAAGCTTTGTTCCGATGCGGTCACCCGCCTTGTGAAA
>NVTJ01000072.1 GCA_002401545.1 Alphaproteobacteria bacterium | reverse complement strand
GGCGGGATCGATTCCCGCCACGGCCATAAAAGCCCCCCAAGGCTCACATATTAAGCCATATTCAATTGCTCTCAATTTCAGGTATATTTTCTTGGTATTGAGGGACACCTTCGGGGATGATTTCCCAGCTTGCTTTGGAACCAACATAAATGTGCCTGCCAAGCTCTATTTCTGGATCGCCATTAACACACCCCAATGTCACACCGTGAATACGGCCATCAAAAACGCCGCATAGCGTTGAACCACACTGACTGCAAAACTGTAACCCAAACCCATGTTCCCCAATGTAGGATGTGAGGAGATTTTCACCAGACAACCAGTTGAAATCGTTAGCTTCGACCAACGCATATGCCGAGGCTTGCGAACTAAAGGCTTTACGACAGCGCGAGCAATGGCACGACCTTGCATCATGTAGGCTACCGTCAATTTCGTATTTTACCTCACCGCAAAAGCATTCTCCGGTTATTCCTGGTTTCATAATTTTTTCTTCCTCAATGGTGGTAAACTTGGTGGCTAATTCTCATACCGACTAATTACGGCTATAGATACTCATAATAGCTCCCGTCGGGCAGATATCCGATTTTATCAATCTTAGGTTTTTAGGCGCATCCCCATTTCCAAATAGACGTTTCCCAGAGCCAATTATAATGGGAAAAGTCCACAAACGATATTCATCAATAAGATCATGTGCGCGTAATGTTTGAATAAGCTGCCAGCTACCATGTACTTGCAGCAAATTCCCCTCCTGTTTTTTTAGCCGTATAACTTCCGTTGCAATATCGCCTGTGATTGCTATTGAGTTGTTCCATTCAAGTTCGCGCAATGTCGATGTTACGACATACTTAGTCGCATGATTTAACTTCATTGCTACGGGGTTATCACGCGGCGCGTCCGACCAGTTAGGCGCAAATATTTCATAGGTTTTCCGCCCTAACAACAAATCATACGGGTCAGACATCGCCTCCCGCTTTACCTGTTCCATAACCTCATCCCAGCAATTGGGCCGCCCAACCACCGCCCGTAAAACCACCTGAGGGGTCTTCTTCCGGGCTGGTTGGGGATTGCATGATCCCGTCTAATGTCTGGAATGTTAAAATGGCGAGTTTTCGCATCGCGTTTCCTGTTATTGTTGTCCGGCGTTCATTATTTCATGACTCTATAATTTAGCTTAGCCACCCTTTGGAAATCGATGATTTTGCATGAATAATCAATCCAGAACCTATCACCATTGCGACTAGAGGCATCACTATCGCCATTCCTCCCATTATGGCGATTGAATTGGAGAGGAAATATATATACGTTGTCTGAGCAAGTACACCTAGGAGGGAAATAATCAATAAGGGTAACGCCCACTTCTTTCTAAGTAACAGTCCTATACATCCGAATGTTCCGCCAAATACTTCGAAGGCGAACACAAAATTCACCCAAAGCGGGATATTCTGAATTTGTAACCGTTGATTCTCTGGCATGGCCAAAAGCATTTCATCAGACATAGATATACGCATGAAAAAAGCAGACATATCCATTAAATACCACAGCAAAGCAATTATAGAAATCGTCCAGAACATAATGGAAGGAGATATTTTATCTTGGTTTTTCGGTGTCATTTTTTGTCTTTTTCCTTTGCGTAGATTAGCGCCTCATTGATATAGGCCTCATAGTCGTCTTGGAATTCCAGCGGGATGAGTACCCATTCCTTAAAGCGTTTTTTGGTGAAATTGAATTCCATGCCAATCCCGGAAAAAATCAACTCATTCACTCTTTCAGGAGAGACTTTGATGATGAGCGCATCTTCCTTATCAAACATCATGATCAAAAAACTGCCCCTGTATCGTAAACAGGGAGTTTTCATCATTGTTGATTCCTCAACGCCGTCATTTAACAGCATTGTGCTGAAGGCCTGTTCGTAGCTCATGATAAATTCTTCTCAATATAATTTAAAAGCTCAGGGTTATTTTCCAGTTTTCGCGCCCCCATTAACATGCCGTTCAACCCGTTTTGTTTAAGGTTTTTAGGAGACAGAACACTATTTTCATTAATAGGGATGGATTGAACGGTTTTAAGTTTCATAAATGGTTTTGATGGTCCACCTTTGCTCGCTTCACCCTTTATGAATGGTAGAACGCTATCAATGATCTCATCCATATTATAATCCGTGGTTAAGACGTTACAGATAAAACCGACCTGTTTATAAGGTGCCGCCAAGTATATATATACAATATCACCGGAGGATATTCTCGCATTCACAGGCCAATAGGTTTCATCCTGTTTAAAAGCAGAAAAAACATCATAAAATTTTGTGTTTGCTGGAATCAACCAGTGTGACATAGACGTTCTTCCCGTAATATTATTGTTGCATTCTTATGGTTTCTGTAGCCCGTCACCCCAATTGATGTATTAGGGGTGACAGGTATCATTGATCCGAAGACTTACATCTTCATATCCATCGCTTCCGCCACTTCTATGGTACCGCCGATATCAATATGGGGGCAGGCTTTTGCCATTTCCAAAACCTCTTCCATCGTTTCGGCTTGAAGAATGGTAATGCCAGACAGGGGGTTTGGTCCGCCGTCATCGGTTACGCCATCGGCACTGACGGTTTTTGACTGGGCAACCGGCATACCCGGATCAACAACCGCGTCCCCAAGACCTGTGCTCCAGGCTTGCCATTTAACCATATGTGCTGCTCCTTCTTCTTGCGTTTCGAATTGGTGGCCGCCGTGATAGGCGAAGATGAATTTTTTCATATGTGTTTTCCTTTTTTAGTGAGTATTCCGAATAATAATTTATTAGAATTATCCTATTTATTGCACGCATCTATATATGTTAAAGAACATTTTTTAGATTTCTGATAGATTGTTGGAAATCAGGAGATTTTGGATGCCATATAGCAGTGAACATAAACAAAGCACCCGGGCGAAAATTGTGGAATCCGCACGTATCCTTTTTAACCGGCATGGGTTCCAGGATGTCACCATTGATATGGTGATGGAAAAGGCGGGGCTTACGCGTGGCGGATTTTACAATCACTTCAAAAGCAAGGAGGCCCTGTTTGGCGCTGCTGTTTCCAGCTTCCTGATGGGACGCGGTGCAGAATGGCGTGCCGATGCCGGTGTTGACCCGACAAAACCCAGCCCGGACATGGCCCGTCAGATGATACAGGGTTATCTGTCGTCCGAACATCTTGGTGATCTGGATGGTCAATGCCCGATGATTGCCTTGCCATCGGATGTTGCCCGGTCCAATCCCGAAGTGCAGTCATCCTATCAGGAACTCCTGGAGGCAATGGTTTGGCTGTTTGAAAGTGGCCTCGAAGGACAAACGCCCAGGTCGCGGCAAAAGGCTTTGTCACTCGCCGCACTATGCGTTGGCGGGATGGTCCTGGCGCGGACATTGCCTGATTCCACTTTGGCCGAAGAAGTGCGGGTCGCGGCTCATCACACAGCCAGTGAGATGACTATGAAATAAGTACAGTATTTGTGCTGAGGATGAGTAAAATCATAAAACCCCCTTGACATAATACCTTTTGGTGCTATTTATTATGATACCAAAAGGTATTGCAAAGGGAATGATATGCGACTTTCAAAATTGACCACTAGCATTATATGCGCTGTCTCAGCCAGCATTTTAACCACAGGCACATTTGCCGCGGATAATGGCCAAATCATTAACATGCCATCCTCTCAATTGCATTGGGAGACGACCAAAGAAGGCGTAGGCTTTGCGCCATTGCAGGGTGATCGTTTTAATGAATCTTATATGGCCATAGTCAGGCTACCGGCGGGTCTTATAAGCCCCGCCCATGTGAAATCGGCAAATATGTATGGGATGGTTGTGAGTGGGACCATTACCAACCTTGCGATAGGAGCTGACCCCTCTACGGAAGTCGAATTGGCGGCTGGCTCCTATTATAAAATTCCGGCTGGGCTGGCGCATATCAGCAAATGTGTATCCGCTGTGGATTGCGTCACATTTCTTTATCAGGACGGCAAGTTTGATTTCTTGCCCGTTGGACAATGATGGCGGCAGAGCAGGGGGCGTTCAGGGCCCTGGCCGATCCGACCCGGCGCCAAATCCTCCTGCATTTGAGCCGGGCGGACATGACGATCGGCGAAGTCTCTGATTGTTTCGATATGACCAGAGGCGCGATCAAGAAACATCTCACCATCCTCGAAGAAGGCAGGCTGATATCGGTACGCTCCAGCGGACGTGAGCGCATAAACCGGCTCGAGCCTTTGGGCATGAAATCTGCGTCCGAATGGCTTAACTACTTCAATCAATTCTGGGACAACAAACTTGTTGCCCTGAAAAATGCAATTGAAAATGATGATATAAACGCTAAGGAAAATAACAATGACTAATGCAACAATCACCAAATCCGTCTTCTTCAACGCATCACGGGAGACCGTTTGGGCATTTCTCACAGAAAAGGAAAAGCTGGCATTATGGTTTCAACCTGCTGAATCAGATTTGGTTGAAAATCAGGAATATGCATTGATCCAGAAAGCCGATGACGGCTCCGTAACCAAATTATGCTGGGGGACGGTTCTTGAGATGGATAAGCCATCTCGTCTTGTCTACAGCTTTACCATCAAACCATTGGGCGGTGCGATGACAACCGTAACCTGGACATTGGAGGAAGCACACGGCGGCACCAAGCTATCCTTGAGACATGAGGGGATCTGCGCGGCAGAAGGTGATGTGGCAACGGGCCTGCTTATGCGCCTTGATGAAGGTTGGGACAAGCATCTGACCAGCCTGCGTGCTGCGATAGCGTAAAAACGCTTTTTCATAAAGTGACGCACTTGTGGTGGCTGAACCGTCTTAATGATGAACCTGACAACATTCAGGTGGGATACTTACAAAATCAGGAGAAATTTTATCATGAAATATACTTACTTTTTAGTTGCCAGACCCGGCGCAGAGCCTGCCTTCGGTACGGATGAATGGAAAAGCTATGCTGCTGAATTTGGAGCGTGGAATGAACAGGCTGCGAAGGCCGGAATTCACAGGGGCGGCGAACCGGTTCAGCCACCAGAAGTTGCCACGACCGTTCGCAAAGAAGGCGATGATGTGAAGTTGCATGACGGACCATTTGCCGAGACCAAGGAGGTCATTCTTGGTTGGTATCTTGTTGAGGTGGATAATCTGGACGAGGCGATCAAATGGGCTTCGAAGGTTCCCCTAGTTGATAGGGGGTTTGGCGCTATCGAGATTCGGCCCTCGGTGGATTTTTCATAAAGCTAATAGGTTAATATGACGATTTTCCTGACGTCAAAAAAGATTGTTAAGCGCCGAATAAATGATGCTTACAAGGCAGAGTGGGGGCGTTCTGTAAGCTTCCTCCTTCGGCTGTCGGGTGATCTTCAGATAGCAGAGGATTGCGTGCAGGATGCCTTTGCATCGGCGCTAACATATTGGAGGCGCAATGGTGTTCCGGATAATATCGGCGCATGGATACGCAAGGCGGCAAAACATCGATTTATTGATGCTGCTCGTGCAAGCCGCACCCGAAAGGACGCTCTAAAGCGATTGGTCTATCTTGATCAGCCAATAGTACAAAATCAAGAGGTTGAATATAGGGATGCCGTGGTGAAAGATGACGAATTGGCACTCATTTTTCTATGCTGTCATCCGGCTATTGCCGTGACGGATCAGGTCATGTTGACGTTACGGACGGTCGCGGGTCTGCCCCCCAAGGAGATCTCTGCCGTTTTTTTTGCCCATGATGAGGCGGTGCGCACACGTCTATTGCGTGCAAAGCGAAAAATTCGGGGTGCTGGCATTCCTGTCAAATTGCCGGCGGCGGACGACATTGAAAATCGGCTCGATCAGGTCTTCGTGGTTATCTATCTAATTTTCAACGAGGGCTATTTGGCCAGTCGGGGCGAAGTCGCTCGCAGGTCGGATTTGGTGACTGAAGCAATTCGGCTGTCTTTGAGGCTCGTTGAACTGGTGCCCGACAATAAAGAAGCCTATGGATTACTGGCGCTGCTATTATTCACGGATGCGAGAACTCCGGCACGCTTAATGTCACCAGATATTATGGTTCCGCTTGATGAGCAGGACCGGACACTATGGAACCGTGATGCAATTTCAATGGGATTTAAATATCTTGACCGTGCTTTGGCCTGTGCCTTGCCGGGGCGTTATGCACTTCAGGCCGCTATCGCTGCGGAACATTCCAAGGCCCTCAAWCATACGGCAACAGACTGGGCAGCGATTGTTGGGCTTTACAACCGTCTTCTTGAGATTGAAAATTCAGCGGTTTACCGATTAAACCGATGCGTTGCCGTATCTTTCGCTAACTCACCACAGGTAGCACTTGACCAACTCGTCGAGCTTGAAAAAGATACCATTCTGGAAAGTCACCATTTGTTATTAGCAACACGGGCGGATTTCCTGAGGCGGGCCGGGCGAAAGGATGAGGCAATAACCGCCTATAAAGCCGCCGCTGACCAAGTAGATAATGGGGCCGTCCGAAAGTTCCTTCGACGAAGAGTGTCTGAACTTGAATTAGAGAGCTGAACAGGCTGGATATAGGCAATAGCGCCTTGATCGGCGGTTTTTTTACAGAGGTCATATGAAGACCTCACCAAATACAGAAAGAAAGAAAATGGATTACGTTAACTTGGTCATGCTGACTGCATTGGTTGAATATATGGTTTTGATTCTTATTGTTGGGGCAACAAGAAATAAATATGCTGTTGCCGCGCCAGCCACCACGGGAAATTCGCAATGGGAGAGGCTTCACCGTATTCAGGTAAATACCACCGAGCAGCTTGTGTTGTTCATCCCCGCAATCTATGGCTTTGCCTATTATGTGAGCGAGATATGGGCAGCAGGAATTGGAAGCGTCTTTTTGATTGGCCGTATTGTTTATTTCCTAGGTTACCGGGAAGCCGGGGAAAAACGTATTGTTGGTGCCGTCTTAACAACATGGCCAAGTTATATACTGGCTTTAGGGGCGTTAGCCGGATTGGTCATGAAACTGACTTGATTCTTTTCTCAACAGATAGAGATGCGGCATATTAATTTGGATATCATTGTGTTGGGCACAGAGAAGCAAACATTCCTATATATATTACGGAACCACAGATATTTCAAATGACCAGATACATAATGTGTTGATAGAAGATATTAGCCAGTTATTTTGAGGTGAAATACCTATATCCGGGGTTTCCGTTGGTATCAAGCCCTGGATTTGAACTTAATATTGAATGTAAAAAATAACTTGGGTGCAACTTGGGTGCAAATAGCCCTTTTTTATCGTATTTACCCCTTTTCTGTTGCTAAAAACCCTTATAAAACAACGAATGGCATGTCTTTTCTTTCGCTGGGGGTGAAGGGGTCGCAGGTTCGAATCCTGTCATTCCGACCATTTAAAAACCTGCTAATTTAATGAGTTAGCAGGTTTTTTCTTATTCAGGATTTAGGCGTCTTTATGTTTCTTGGGTGTAAATCAAGATCTGAATTTTCTTCTAATTCAAGAAAATAAGCGTTAAGCCCTTGAATTACAGCGCTTTTCCAGTCTGGGATGTGTTGGGTGTATTCTTCGGTAATTTCGCGTTATGTTTTGCCGATGAATTCAATGAGTAAAACATGGATCAGGGTTAAAAAACAATCTATTTCTCCGTATATTTTTGTAAAATGTTAATGCCTGCCTGCTATTTATCAGAGAACGTAACGCAAGTGAAAACCATATGCCGAGTTTTTTAAGGGACCGTGCGGCTATCTTCCGGGCGGGAATTGAAGTGGAGCGTTCCACTTTACGGGGAAATATTATTTTACTGCTACTTTTTGCCCTACAGGCAGGGGCGGTTTATGTCACCATGTGGCGCGAGGGTCTTCTCAGCCATTTCAAACCTTCCCTGTATCAGGACATTCTGCCGCTTAGTCTGGCCGGTGTTTTATTTGTGAAAGTTATAGCCTACCTTCTACGTTATGTGAATTATGACAAGGCGGAAAAGAATCTTGCCCGGGTAAGGGAAGATTTTCTTAGGGGATGGCTGAATGCCAATTATATGCTTGCTTTTTTGGTGCCCCTGTTACTTTTGCCCACATTCATATCGCTGTTTTCTTCCCTGAAGTCGGTCATTCATCTGATACAGCCGTTTTATCTGGATGAGTTTTTTATGAAAGCAGACCGTTTCATTCATTTCGGGGTGGACCCCTGGCGTATTACCCACAGTATATTTGGCACTGCCCGTCTGTCGGTTATGTTGAATTTCTGTTATAATCTGTGGTTCTTCATCATGTTTTTCTATGTCTTGTGGCAAATTGTCAATGTGCATCTGGGCCGCCTGCGGATGCAATTTCTTTTTGCCTTTGTCATATCCTGGCCGTTGATCGGCTCGTTTCTGGCTGTTTTTTTATCTTCTGCGGGGCCGGTCTATTACGGCGATATTGTTGGTGATCCGTCTGTATATGGTCCGATGATGGACGCGCTTGCCGCATTTAACAAACAATATGAAGATAGTTTCTTTGGTATTTATGCCTTGGCTACCCAGGACATGTTATGGGCGGATTATCTGAAAAATGATACCGGTATCGGCAGTGGCATTTCCGCCATGCCCAGCATGCATGTGGCCGTTGCGGCCCTGCTGTATTTTTCCGCGCGCGAGGTTAATAAATATATGGGCTATGGCCTGCTGGTTTTTCTGGTTCTTATTCAGGTTGGATCGGTACATCTTGGCTGGCATTATGCCATTGACGGTTATGTTTCCATCCTGCTGACCTGGGGTATATGGAAATTCAGCGGTTGGTTGGTGGGCCGGTTCTCCGAGCCTGATCCAGATAATCAAGTCCAATGTCAACCGCCGGGGCAGATTGGGTGATGCGGCCTACGGAAATATAATCCACGCCCGTTTCGGCGATGGCCTTAATGGTGCTGAGCGTCACGCCGCCAGAGGCCTCCAGCTTGACCTGTCCCTTATATTTTTCCACAGCCGCGCGTAACATCCCGTTGCTCATATTATCCAATAGCAAGCGATCTGCGCCGGCGTGTGCGGCGTCAGCGGCCTGCTCCAATGTATCGCATTCCACGGTAATGCCGATGGTGCTGGCACTGGTATCATGGGCTTTCGCGGCTTCTATGGCCTCAACGATGCTGCCCACCTGCGCGATGTGATTATCCTTGATCAGCAGCCCGTCATCAAGGCGCATACGGTGGTTCATGGCCCCGCCCAGCGCTGTGGCATATTTGGCCAGCTTGCGGTAGCCGGGGATGGTCTTGCGGGTATCCAGAAGACGACAGTCGGTATGCTCTATCTCGCGCACGTAAGCACGGGTGAGCGTCGCAATCCCTGACAGATGTTGCAGGATATTGAGCGCGGTGCGTTCTGCGGTCAGTAATTTTCGGGCATTGCCATCCACTTTCAGGATTATGCTGCCCGCCACCACCTCGGCCCCGTCAGCGGCGATAACTTCGATTTGTGCCAGTGGGTCACAGCTTCGGATCACTTCCACGGCAATGAACATACCGGCCACCACAATATTTTCCCGCGCCACCATGGCTGCTGATAAATTCTGATCCGCCGGGATGATGGCAAGACTGGTCAGGTCGCCGCGCCCCACATCCTCATCCAGGGCGGATTTGATGAACTGGCGCAATTCTTCCTTGAAAAGCGGGTTGTCTGGCATACTAATATGCCCGGCCAGATGTGGGCGGTCTGTTTTGCGCTATTGGCGGCGACATTTCCAGCATCCGGTCCAGCGGGGCTTTGGCCGCCAGCCTTTCTTCCTCGCTGATCTCAATGGTCGGGGTCAGGTCACGCAGGCAGTCACGCAGCTTCTCCAGTGTGTTCAGCGCCATGAACGGGCATTGGTTACAATTGCATTCTCCGTCCATGCCGGGCGCACCGATGAAGGTTTTCTCAGGCGATGATTTCTGCATCTGGTGAATGATACCCGGCTCCGTGGCGATAATGAAAGTATCCGCCTCATCTTCCAATACAAATTTCAGGATAGAGGAGGTGGACCCCACATGGTCCGCATGGTTCAGGATATGAACCGGGCATTCCGGATGGGCGGCTACGGGGGCATTGGGATATTCGGCCTTGAGCTTGATCAGCTCTTTCTCGGAAAACTGCTCGTGGACGATGCAGGAGCCGGGCCACAGCACCATCTCGCGGCCTGTTTCCCGGGCCAGATAGCCGCCCAGATGCTGATCCGGGGCCAGCAGGATCGGCTGATCGCGTGGAATCTGGTCAATGATATGGCGGGCATTGCTCGAGGTGATGATGATATCGGAATGGGTCTTTACCGCCGCCGAGCAATTGATATAGGTCAGGCTGATATGATCGGGGTATTTGGCCCGGAAAGCGGCAAACTCGTCCGGCGGGCAACCGTCTTCCAGCGAGCATCCGGCGTTCATATCGGGCAGGACCACGGTCTTGTCCGGGCTGAGGATTTTGGCAACCTCTGCCATGAAACGCACGCCGCAGAAGACGATAACATCGGCGTCGGTGGAGGCGGCTTTGCGCGACAGGTCAAGGCTGTCGCCGACAAAATCTGCCAGATCCTGTATCCTGCCGTCCTGATAATAATGGGCGAGAATCACGGCATTCTTTTCCACACGCAGCCGGTTGATTTCTTCCAGAAGCTCCGCGTCCGTGGGGCGGGCATTTGCCGTTAAAGGTATAGACATACTCTGTTCCGGTTACTGTGAATAATAATTACCCTAGATTTAGGTCTTTCCAATGGCCTTGGCAAGAGCTTTGATCTGTTTATTTATGGATTATGTAGCGGGTGTGGATAAGGTATTGAATTTGAATTCTTACGAATAAAGTTCTAACTCTATGTTTGCTAACAGCCTATAGCGGGCATTGACGGGATTTAAAGTTTGGTTTAACTTTTAGGGTTAAATATGAGGAGCAATTTCGATAAAAGTAAACTGTCACCGTAATGATCGTAATGCTTACCGTAATGTAAATTATCACAGGAAGAACAAATGATAGATCAACAACCAAAATCAAAAATTAGGTTCATATCTATACCATTGTTCATATTACTGTTTGGGATATTAATTATTGACTGGTTTAACCTCGTTGATAAAGAGGCTAATCAAACAATACTCATCGCCTATTTTATTCTATTTATACCTTACATGACTATGTATTGTGGGAATTGCCGATGGAGTGGCTTAAAAGTCAATTCCCTTATGCCACAATCAAAAGGGTTGGCGTTCTTTCTAAGCTCGATAAAACCTGCCTTCAAATTTATGTTATCTTTTATCTTTGCCAAGAGATGCCCGAGTTGCGGTAAGGAGCGATATTGATGTACGGATATTCAATTAATTACATCCACCGTAATTAAACTGTCACCGTAACCAATAAGAAGACTGGATTCCGGATCAAGTCCGGAATGACGAAGGGGTGTCATTCATGGAATTCAGCTTTTTCCGGGATGCGGGTGAAGGCAATCTTGCTGCCGCTATAGCGGGACATGGGACAGGGCAGGGCACCGACCACAATGGTATCCAGACCATATTTTCTGTTGATCAGATCCATGGCCAGTGACAGGCGGTCATGTTTTTGATGTTCCCGTGCGATGGGATCATCAAGAGCCGCAAACATATCCGGCATCATCTTGTCCTGGGGGACCAGACCATAAAGAGCCACGGAAATCTGCCTGATACGCGCCGAATTTGCTGTCCTTGACATATCATCCCAGAGCGCGTTCAGGACCGTCAGGAAGGTGAAATTATTCTGTGCAGCGGGCAGTTTGACATGTTCCTGCCATCGTGATGGCTCCCCCCTGCTCTCGAAACGCACATAAAGATTATAAAAGCTCGCATAAAACCCTAACCTGCGCATACGGGTCACGGCCTTGATGGTCAGGCGGCGGGCAACCATGCGGGCTTTGATGCGGGGGCGCATGACGGGGGCAAGCACATGGCTGTGACCGATGGTATGGCGTTTTGTTTGGTATTTTGTTTCTGGCGGCTCGGCCACCTCAACCCCGTGGAGCGCGTACCAGAAACGCTCCCCCTCCACACTATGCCAGATTTTCCGGGCATGTTTCGGGTTCAGATTCCAGAAGTTTTGCAGGGTGATGATGCCGGCATTTTTCAGACGTTCTTCCATGCGCCGTCCAATGCCGGGCAGGTCGCGCAGGGATAAATGCAGCAGCCGGTCCGGCAATTCGTGAGTTTCGATCACGGTCAGACCGTCGGGTTTTTGCAGATTGCCCGCCACCTTGGCCAGAAAGCGATTGGGCGCGATCCCGATGGAGCATTTCAGATAAAGCCCTACATTGTCGGCTATCCCCTGTTTGATGCGCCGGGCAAGGGCGATGGCATTGTTTCTTTCCTGTTCTATGCCCATGAGGCGACAGGCAACCTCATCAATGGAACAGACTTTGGTCAGCGGAATATGACGGTCAATCTCTGTCATGACCCGGTGATGAAAATCGACATATTTATCATGGCGGGCGGGTACGGTCAGCAGGCCGGGGCACAGGCGTCTGGCCTCATATATCATGGTGCCGGTTTTAATGCCGAATGCCTTGGCCTCATAGCTGGCGGCAATGGCACAGGTGCTGTCGGTGTCAGCGGTGGGCACAACCGCCACAGGCTTGCCTCGCAGGTGCGGCTGCAATTGCTGCTCAACACTGGCAAAATAGCTGTTCAGGTCAATATACATCCACCGAAGGGCAGTGGGGATTTCCAACATGTTGTTACCTTGAGTCTCTTATAACCGGGGGGCGGTATTATAGACTCAAAATATAGAACAAAACAAGAACAAAATTAGCAAGCTGTGAATATTCCGTTTTTGCCCACATCCCCCTCACAGGTGATTTCTCCCTTGCTGGTCATATGGATCAGGTGGGACAGGACCGAGCTG
>NVTJ01000071.1 GCA_002401545.1 Alphaproteobacteria bacterium | reverse complement strand
GGAGACGGAAAAACCCATGTCATGGAGCATTTTCAAACCCTGAAGCGCCTTGATAAAATTGCCCTCACCCCGGCCCAGATCATGGGTTTTTTCCTCATAATGATCCAGGCTGACCCGAAAGGAGGTCGCATAGGGGCTGGTCAGCAAGGGTTCCAGCTGCCTGATTCGCCGTTGCAGCGCCTCAGTGCCGTTGGTCAGCACCAGACAGGGCCGGTAAGAGGAGGCCAATATGAGAATTTTGGGAAAATCCTTTGCCAGAAAAGGCTCGCCGCCGGTGAAAGAAAACTGTTCTACGCCCAGTTCCATGGCTTCCTCAATATAGGGCCTCACCTCATGCAGCCTGACCAGTCCCAAACGGGTATCGCCCGGCTTTGAGCCTTCCAGACAAAAGTCACAGGCCAGATTACACGCCGTTCCCGTATGAAACCAAAGTTCGCGCAAGTGATCGCTGTCAATATAGCCGCGCGCGTCCCCAAGCGGGGTTTTATGCCAGTTCTCCGATTTTTGCGGCACCTGATATATCTTTAAAGGCTCAGCCATATTTAACCCTGTCCAATGCCAGAAACTCACCAAGTTTTCGGCATAACTCTTGCCGGGCAGGCCGCTGCTCATCCCTCATATCCCGCCATAACTTCAACAGGTCTTCTTCCACATCAATGTCATAGCTGGGGGATATTTTTTTCACCCTGTGACCGTGATCACAACAGAGATTTTCCAGCGTGGCCCCCAAATGCTCCGTACTCCACGGCAGGCCCGTCATCTGCGGCCAGCCTTTGCGCGACCCCATAATCGTCACACCACCATCCGATGCGGGTGAAAGAACAACGTCATATTCCTCAAGGGCTTTTCGGGCTTCCTGATAATGATGGGGGGCCAATATGGGGGCATCGGTGCCAATGAAGATAATCTTGTCATGACCCAAATTCCGCAACTGTTGATCTATGGCCTGAAGCCGGTGCCCAAGACAGCCTTCCGGCTGGGCAAGAATATGATGATCGCGCTCAAGAAGGCCGCCCGCCCATGCCCTGTCTTCAGCGGATGCGGGCGACAGGACAACCGGACCGGGCCAGCTCCGCGCATCTTCCAAAGCACACATCAGGAAGGCCTTGGCAAATATATAGGTCTGGGGCGCACCGATGGTTTTTGCCAGACGCTGCTTGCCCTGAAACAGGGTCGGCCGCTTACAGAAAATTACCAGACAGGCTTTGTTATCAGGCATCTTTATTCTCTATCTTATTCATCACGAATTCCATTACATGATCAAAATCCTCCGGCAGGTCATCCGCCGTAACCTTTCCGGCAAGTTCTTTGACAATTTTATATTGTTCAAAATAACGCCGGCAATTATTGCACATCATAAGATGACCGTGAAACCGCATACGCGTCATCAGGCTGGCCTGCCCATCGATAATTTCCGAAATTTTACTCACAACATTACTGCATTTAAGATAGACCATGGCTTAGCCTCCCACCACGGCGGCCCGCAGGGCGGCACGGGCGCGGTGAATACGGATCCGCAGGTTGCCGGGGCTTATTGCCAGAGCGGCACAGATTTCCTCCGTGTCCAATCCCTCTACTTCTTTCAGCAACAAGACTTCACGGTGGGCATGGGGAAGATGATCCATCTGTTCCCGCACGGACGTCAACAGACGCTTTTCATCCAATCGCTTGGGCACGGGGCCGTCCCAGCCGGGACAGTCATGTTCCCAACGGCCCGCCTCATTAAAGTAATTATCCAGAACGTCCGTGCCCACATCCACATAGCGGCGGCGGCGGCGGATTTCATCAATGGCGCTGTTATGCACCGCCCGGTACAGCCAGCTTTTAATACTGCACCGGCCATCAAAGCGGCCTATGGTATGGTAAATATTCACCAGACTGTCCTGAACAATTTCTTCGGCAGTGCCCCGGTCGCCAAGCATCCGTGCGGCATAGGCCAGAAGTGCCGGTCCATGACGGGCCAGAATGTCTTTCCATGCCGATGACTCCCCCGCTTTAAGGGCTTCGACCTGTCCGGTTTCTTGCCTTTGATGCCGGTCATTACCGTGCATATTCTTCTCCAGTTCCCGCGAGAATTTTTCGGAACCATAGTTGCACAAGTTATCACTGTCCCATAACTCTTTTGTGACAAAGAATGATTGGTCACAGCGCTATCCTTTATTTTCGGGAAAATAATTGTAAGAAGATTTTAAAAATTCCGGCAATCCTCGGCGTAAAGCTTGTCTTCAGGTGAGCATTGGCCAGTCTCTTCCAGATTTCCGCCTGTGTCGGATAGGGATGAATTGTCGCCCCGATATGCGACATTTTCAGCCCTGATGTAATGGCCAGCGCCATCTCGCCAATGGATTCCCCGGCGTGGGATGATACCATGGTGGCGCCCAGAAGACGGCCCGAACTTCTTTCCACATGCACCCGGGCAAAGCCCGCCGTTTCCTCCTCAAGAACAGCCCGGTCAATCTCTGACATGTCGGCGCTGTAAGTGATTACCGCATCGCCCTTTTCGCCAGCTTCTTTTGCTGTCATCCCCACATGGGCAATTTCCGGCGAGGTATAGGTCGCCCAGGGCATCACCAGAGCGCTGGTTTTCTTAGCACCAAAAAACAGGGCATTCTGAATGACGATTTTCGCCATGGCATCGGCGCTGTGGGTGAACTGAAAGGGTGAACAGATATCGCCCGCCGCATAGATTTTCGGACTTGTGGTTTGCAGCCGCTCATTGACTGTCACCCCGCGGCGGTGATAATCAACCCCGGCAGCTTCCAGATTCAATCCCTCAATATTGGGAATCCGTCCCGCAGCCACCAGAATTTCGTCGGCCTCTATCACCCGCTCGCCATCACCGTCTTTCAGGGTAACCGTTTTATGACGGCCTGATTTATCAGCCCGCACCACTTCTGCGCTTAAAATCAGCTCGATGCCCTCTTTTTCAAACTGTGTTTTCAGAACCGCACTGGCATCCGGGTCTTCGATAGGGACCAGACGGTCGGCCATTTCAATGATGGTCACCTCTGCGCCAAAACGGCGGAAAGACTGGGCCATTTCACAGCCAATGGGTCCCGCGCCGATGACGATCAAATGGCGCGGCATCTGTTCAAGGGAAAATAATGTCTCATTGATCAGGGGTTCGGCCTCCACCAGACCCGGTATGGGCGGCAGGGCGGCTCTGGCCCCGGTGGTAATCACTGCGCGGTGAAAATTCAGTTTTTTGCCACCAACCTCAATACAATCCTGTGATATAAAACTTCCGTCCCCTAAAAAAACATCAATGCCAAGACCGGTGAAACGTTCCACACTGTCATGGTGAGCAAGGCCGCATCGTTTTTGACGCAGGTCTGCCATGACCTTGGTAAAATCGGGGGTAGTGCCACTGTCATGGGCCTTGTGAGCTGCCTTCAGAAGGGCCTTGGACGGCACACAGCCATAATTCAGGCAATCACCCCCCATCAGATGACGTTCCACAAGGGCAACCTTTGCCCCAAGGCCCGCCGCTCCCGCCGCCGCCACCAGACCCGCAGGCCCCGCACCAACCACCACAAGGTTATAACGGCCAATGGGTTCCGGATTTGTCCAGCTTGCAGGAGCCAGCATATTCACCAGTTCCTGATTATATTTATCCTCCGGGTAAACAACAACAGTCATATTTTTTCTCCCCTTGGAATATCTGCTTCCTGCGGCACAGCCTCACGCAGGGCGCGGCGGGCAAGGGTGGTGACATAGGCTGTTACCATTACCGTCACCGCAAATCCGATCCACATAAAAATACTCTGGGCCTCTTCGGCACCCTGCTTGGGGGCATTGGCCAGTTCTGTTACGCTGGTCACCAGTGAACCAAGGTAGGTATAAAGAAAAGTTGCCGGTAACATGCCAATGAAAGACGCCAGAATATAGCTGCGCGCCTTCACCCCCGTCAGACCCAGGGCATAATTAAGAAAGCTGAAAGGAAAGAGCGGTGACAGGCGAAGTAACATAACAATTTTAAATCCCTGATCGCCCACGGCCTTGTCAACCGCCGAAAAATGCCTGTTGTTGCCAACCTTCTTGATCACCCACGGCCTGAGCCGCCCACGGGCCAGACTGAAGGCAATAGTCGCCGCAATGACACTGACCGGAGACACCAGAAGCGTACCCCAGAATGGGCCATATACAAAACCCGCTCCCAGGGTCAGGATCGACCCCGGAAGGAACATCACGATGGCAATAATATAAATCACCGCAAAGGCCCCCACACCCCATGCGCCGCTGGCTTTGACCCAGGTAATCAGCGCCTGCATCCATTCATGGACCGGCCAGAATATGCTCACCGAAACCAGTGCTGCTATAATCAAAGCAATTTTAAATATGCCCTTCATCGGTGTTACTTTCTATGCCTGTTACGCCTGCACAAATTTACCCAGCCAGAAAAGCACAATCCCGAAGGCCGCGGCACCGGGCAGGGTGATCACCCATGCCGCGAGCATTGTTTTAACCGCCCCCATATGGAGATTACCTTTTTTGCCAGAGACCCCGACACCAATCAGGGCCGAAGCGGAAACATGGGTGGTTGACATGGGCAGGCCAAATATTGCCCCGCAACTTACTAGCATACTTGTCACTATATTGGCGGTAAAACCTTCGTGATGATTCATCACCGTGACGCGTTCCGCCAACATCTTCGTCACCCTGATCCCCGCCATAAGACCGCCGGCAGTCATGGCCACCGCCACCACGAAAAACGCCGTCTGGTTAGTCAGTTCTGCCATGCCGGAAAGCGCGGCGGCGCCAATCATCAACCCGGCCAGCTTCGGCGCATCATTCATGCCCCGGGCAAAACTTGTCAGGCCCGCACTGAGCCAATGCAGTTTGTCAACCGTGACCAGGGCATTTGTCTGTGCCATCACTGCCGTCTGTGTATCACAAGTACTTACCGTCAGACCCCCAGTTGCTGCCCTATCATTCTGAGCAAAGGCCAGTTGCGGTTCCACCGTCACACATATGCAGTCATCTGCGGCCTGCCCCCGGGCCTTCCACATATTCCACAGACGCCTGAGCAACATGGTTGCCGCCAGAGCCGCAAGAGGGCTGAGCAACAATGGCAGGGCAACTTTCCAGATCAATATGGTCCAGGCAACCCCCTCCATGCCAAAAGCCACGATCGCCACCCCGAGCAGGGAACCAACGATAGCATGGGTTGTGGATACGGGCATGCCGGTGCGGGTCGCCAGCAGAACCCAGCCCGCCGCGCCGCCAATGATCGCCAGCGCCGCCGCAATATCCGGATTTGCCGCCGCCGTCAGCAACTTGCCGCCAAAGGTTGCCACCATGGCATGGGCAAAGAACGCCCCGACAATAGTGCCGACAGCGGTGAAGAATGCGCCCCAATATATGGCGGTGCGGTAATTTGTCACCCCGGCCCCCACCAGCGTCGCAATGCCTTTCGACACATCGTTTGAACCATTGGCCCAGGCAATGGCAACGCCCGCCAGGGTGACAATCATTAATTCCAAACTCATGTATTTTCTCCTAATTCCTGCATCAGGATTCTGATGTCTGCACAGGTCATTTCTGTGGTCAGTTGACCGGTCAGCCGCCTTATGCGGGATTGTAATGTCTTGAAACAATGGGCAAAGGCCGCCCGGATGTCCTCATCAGAGCCGGTAACCGCCGCCGGGTCCGGCAATCCCCAATGGATACGAAGCGGACCGCCGAGAAAAACCGGACAGGATTCCGCTGCCGCACTGTCACAGACCGTTATGACAAAATCCAGATGGGGCACGCCCTCACCGTGAAATTCATCCCAGCTTTTGCTGCGCGGCTCAAAGTCAGGGTCACCTATTTGCGCTACGGCAAAGGGGTTTACCTTACCCGTCGGCTGGCTGCCGGCGCTATAGGCCCTGAAGAAATCCCCGGCTTCCGAATTAAATAAAGCTTCGGCCATGATGCTGCGGGCAGAATTTCCCGTGCAGAGTATCAGGACAGAAAACTTCTGCTCCTTATCTAGCAACATGCGCTTGTGTCCTCGTCATTAACCTCTTGATCAAAGGGCAGCTCGACACCGCATCCGGCGAAAATTCCGAAATGACGGGAAAAATTACCAATGAAGCTGAAATGCTCTTTAAAGCGGGTGTCCTGCAACATGCGCCATGTATTGCCGCAAATGGGAAAGATATGACCGGTCTCAATATTATGATGCTTGTCCAGAATAAAATGATCTTTGTTTTCAGGAATGCTACCCTGATAGATCACCGCCTGGCCATAATCCTCACAGGCCGTCTCCAGATCATCCAGTTTAAACAGGCGGTATGTTGCCGAATAAAACCGCAGATTTCCCACACGCGGCGCCAGCGCGGGGTCGGTAATTTCCAGCGGTCGGTCCTCCACCAGACGCGGATCGACGAACCCGGTTTTCCTGGAAATGGTGACAAAATCATTCCAGTAAAGTGCCCCGCCCAGACATTCACCGTAAAGAACCGGATCATCCCGCACCGCGTCCGGCACCCGGCTGTCCGCATAGACGTCAGAGAAATAAAACTCGCCGCCCGGCTTCAGCAAACGCCGGATACCCCTAAGCACGGCTTCCTTGTCCGGGGACAGATTGATCACACAATTTGACACTATGACGTCAAAACTCTCCGGCTCAAGATCAAGCTCATCCAGCTTTTCAATATAACCCTTGAGGAAACGCACATTGTCAAACCCGAAGGCCTCCACATGAAACTGACGGTGATCTTCGGCCACAGCCAGCTGCTCGTCGGTCATATCCACACCGACCACTTCACCGGTGGGGCCAACCAATTGCGCCAGCGCATAAACATCGCGGCCCGAGCCACTGCCCAGATCCAGTACCCGGCAGCCTTCCAGCAGGGGCGGGCAGACCAGACCACAACCATAATAACGGGATAAGACTTCCGGGTGGATTTTCTTAAGCAGCCTTTTTAGCCAGCCCGGAACCGTTGAGGCATCGCAACAGGCGTCGGTTTTCAAATCGCTTGTGCCTTGCAGCTCGCGGCCATAATAATCTTGAACAACATCATGCATATCGGCTTCTCTTCATTATTTTTAAATCTGCATAACCAGTGACGGATCAAAACAGAAAATGTTACAAATTTATGTGGTTTTTTTCAGGACCGGCTCAACCTGTGATTTTCCTGACAAGGGCGCGGCCAATGAAGCGTATTTTGGTGGCAAAGTCAAACCGATCCAGATTGGCCTTCAGCGCCCCCCTGGTAAAGCGGGTTTTTTTAGAATAATCAATATTCACCTCAACGATAACGGGCTGGCCTTTCCCCGCCAGGTCAAGAGCCTGTTTCAGGCCCTTCTCCACATCACTGTTGCTTGACATATTAACGTAAGCCGCCCCGACAGATTCTGCAAAAGGCGCATATTTCAGTGATGGCAGGACGGTGCATATCTTGCGGTTATAGGGTATCTGCTGCGCCTGTGCGATCTGGCTCAGTTCGCCGTCGGCAAAGACAAAATACACCACGCCAAGACCATCTGATGTGGCGGTGAGTATCTCCATGGCGGTCATCAGGAAAGCGCCGTCACCGACAATGCCAACCACCTGTTTATCCCGGTTTTCCAGTTTGGCCGCTATAGCGGCGGGCACACAGTATCCCATGCAGTTAAAATCCGTCGGCGATATGAAATGGCGGTCGGCCCGGATCGGCATCAGTTCGGCGGCAAGGAAAGTATGATTGCCATCATCAGTCAGCACAATGGCGTCCTTGTCCAATATCTTGTCCAGCCCGCAAAAGAAAACCCCGGGATTAACCCTGCCTGCGGAATCATGGCCCAGCCATTCGGCAAGATATTCTTTTTTCCGGTCCGCGATCAGGGCAGCAATATTATTTATGTCAGCTCTTCCTTGTGACCGGCTGAGTATTTCTGCCAAAGCCTCCAGGGCCGGGGCGGCATCGGCTTCGATACAGATTTCTGCGGGATAATTGGCCCCCAGCGCCGCCGGGTTAATATCCACATGAATGATTTTCTGGCCGGTGGGCAGGGAAAAGCTGCCGGTGGCGATTTCGCTGAACCGCACGCCAACCGCAAGGATCACATCACAATTCTCGAACGCGTCCTGTGCGGCAGGAACCGCTGCCGGGCCATACCCCATGCCGGTATGAAGCGGGTGATCATGGGGAAAGGCCGCCAACCCCTGAAGACTGGTGGCCACCGGAGCATTCAGGTTTTCTGCAATCGTAATGGCGCTGGCTCTGGATTTCAGGGCGCCCCAGCCCAGATATATCCCCGGCTGCCGGGCGCCCCGCAAAAGCTCCGCCGCCGCCTGTAGATCGTCCTCGGGCAATGTCTTTTTGCACAGCAACAGAGGGGCAGGTTCGGGTATTTCCGATATATGGCCCTTGGTGAACTGGATATTGACCGGAATTTCCACATAGACCGGCCCCGGTTCCCCGGTCATGGCATGTTCGTAGGCCTCAAACAGGATTGGCATCACCTGATCATGACTTTCCACCTTAAAGACTTTCTTGGTCAGGGGGGCCATCAGGGCCTGCATGTCCATATCATGGAGCTGGTATTTATGAATCGTGTCGGTACGCACCCCGCCCGAGATTACCAACATGGGAATACCGTCAAGGAAGGCTTCACCAATGCCGCTCATGGCATGGGTCAGGCCCGCCGCCGGAACCACCACCAGAACCCCGATCTGTTTGGAGGTGCGGCTGACCGCATCGGCCATAAAAGCCGCCCCGCCCTCATGGGTGACAAGCATGGGCCGGATCTGATTGGACTTGTTCAGTTCATCATATATTTCCGTGGTATGAACGCCGGGAATGCCAAAGGTATGACGAACCCCCAAAGCTTCCAGCGCCTTCCTGAATAACCATGCCCCTGTTTTCTGCATATTCATTCCCTGTTTCTATCTGTAGGGATTATATATCACAATATTGCAGGGGGTCTTTTTTTATTCAAAGAAGAAATCAGGTTGATAATTCCAACCCGCCTGTTCCTGCTGTCACCTTGATAACATCACCGTCATGAACCTTGCCCGCCAGTATCAGATTGGCAAGACTATCCTGCAGACTGCGCTGGATCACCCGTTTCAGGGGCCGTGCGCCGTAAACCGGATCATAACCGGCATTGGCGAGCCAGTCTTTGGCGCTCTCGTCCAGCTCAACCTTAAGCTTGCGGTCCGCCAGAAGTTTTTCCAGATGACGCAGTTGAATATCGACGATGCCGTGCATGTCGCTGCGCGCCAGACGGTGAAACAGGGTCACTTCATCCAGACGGTTGAGGAATTCAGGACGGAAGGCCGCCCGCACATGTTCCATCACCTGTCCCCGGACGGCTTCCACATCCTGGGTTTCTTCCAGTCCGGCCAGCACGTCACTGCCCAGATTACTGGTCAGGATAATCAGGGTATTGGTGAAATCCACCGTCCGCCCCTGTCCATCGGTAAGACGGCCATCGTCCAGAACCTGCAACAACACATTGAACACATCGGGATGAGCCTTTTCCACCTCATCAAACAACACAATCTGGTAAGGGCGGCGGCGCACAGCCTCGGTCAGGACACCGCCTTCTTCGTAACCCACATAGCCGGGCGGGGCACCGATCAGCCTCGACACCGCATGTTTTTCCATGAATTCAGACATATCTATGCGCACCATGGCATGTTCATCATCAAACAGAAATTCGGCCAGTGCCTTGGTCAGTTCCGTCTTGCCAACCCCGGTGGGGCCGAGGAACAGAAATGATCCAATGGGACGATTTGGGTCCTGCAATCCGGCGCGGGCACGGCGGACAGCCGCAGAGACCGCATGAACCGCTTCAGTCTGACCGATTACACGCTGTCCAAGCTGATCTTCCATATGGGTCAGCTTTTCCCGCTCGCCTTCGAGCATCTTGTCCACTGGAATCCCGGTCCAGCGGCTGACCACCGCCGCAATATCCTCTTCCCGCACTTCTTCTTTCAGCAGCAGGTTTTCCGTCTTATCCGCATCCGGGGATGACGCCACCTCCAGTGCGGCTTCCAGTTTCGGAATGATACCGTAAGCCAGTTCCCCGGCCTTCGCCAGATCGCCGCGCCGCTCAGCCTGTTCCAGCTCAATCCGGGCATGGTCAAGCTGTTCCTTGATTTTCACGTCGCCGGCAATGCGATCTTTCTCCAGGTTCCACTGGGCGGTCAGGCTGGCGGATTTCTGCTCCAGCTCGCCAAGGTCCTTCTCCAGCTTTTGTAATCTGTCCCTGGAGGCCTTGTCTTTTTCCTTAAGCAATGCTTCCCGCTCAATTTTAAGCTGGATGATCCGCCGGTCCAACTCGTCCAGTTCACCGGGCTTGCTGTCCACTTCCATCTTGATCCGCGAGGCGGCCTCATCCATCAGGTCGATGGCTTTGTCGGGCAGAAACCGGTCATTGATATAACGGTTGGAAAGAACGGCGGCGGCAACGGTCGCGCTGTCGGTAATACGGATGCCATGATGAAGTTCGTATTTTTCTTTCAGGCCGCGCAGGATGGATATGGTATCCTCCACCGTCGGCTCCAACACCATCACTGGCTGGAACCGTCGCTCCAACGCCGCATCTTTTTCCACATATTTGCGGTATTCATTAAGGGTCGTCGCCCCGATACAGTGCAATTCACCCCGGGCCAGTGCCGGTTTCAGCAAATTGGACGCATCCATGGAGCCTTCCGAGGCCCCGGCCCCGACAATAGTGTGCATTTCGTCAATGAACAGAATGATCTCGCCGTCAGAAGCCGAAACTTCCTGTAGCACGGCCTTCAGTCGTTCCTCAAATTCGCCCCGGTATTTTGCCCCGGCAATCATCGCCCCCATATCCAGCGCCATGATGCGCTTATGGGCAAGGCTGCTGGGCACATCACCACCGATGATACGCAGCGCCAGACCTTCAACGATGGCGGTTTTGCCGACCCCCGGCTCACCAATCAGAACCGGGTTGTTTTTACGGCGGCGGGACAGCACCTGTATGGTGCGGCGAATTTCCTCATCCCGGCCTATTACCGGATCAAGCTTGCCATCCTTTGCCGCACTCGTCAGGTCCTGGGCATATTTCTTCAGGGCCTCATAGCTGTCCTCGGCGGAGGCACTGGACGCGGTCCGGCCTTTACGGATTTCATTGATGGCAGCATTGAGATTTTGCGCGGTGAGACCCGCATCCTTTAAAATTTCCGCAGACTTTGTCTCCTTGGCCAGCGTTAAGGCCAACAGCATACGCTCCACCGTGACATAATCATCGCCCGCTTTTTTGGCGATTTCCTCGGCATTTTCAAACAGACGGGCGGTTTCCGGGGCAAGATATAACTGCCCGGCACCACCGCCTTCAACTTTTGGATAGCCAAGCACTTCCTTTTCCACGGCGCGGATAGCCGCCTTGGCGTCGGCCCCGGCAGCGGTCATGAGATTGGCCGCAAGGCCTTCTTCGTCTTCCAGTATGACTTTCAGGATATGTTCAGGGGTGAAACGCTGATGACCTTCGCGGATGGCATAGCCCTGGGCCGATTGAATAAAGCCTTTTGTCCGGTCGGTGTATTTTTCAAATTCCATCTTCCTCTAACTCCTTTAATAAAAGAATATCCTACATATAGTGTGGTATTTTTACCACACAAGAGGCAAGAGGCATTTTAGGGATTTATGACTGAGGTTCTACGGCTTCTGCCTTTTGTTCCACTGTTTCCTCAACCTTTGACACCTGTTCAGGGGCCGGGGATTGTTCTGCGGCAGCGGTACGAGCCTGGCGTTCTGCCTCTGCGGCGTCTTTTCTGGCCTGTTCCTTTTCCCGGGCTTCTTCCCGGACTTTTTGGCTGGCGGCTTCTGCGGCAGCAAATTCGGCATGAACACGGTAATAATGGTCCGCATACTGACCAAGAGCTTCGGCTTCCAGCCGGTCCGATACCCGCTTCTCCTGAGCCAAATCCTTATATCTTTCATAAAGCTGTTTGGCGTTACCGCGCTGATTTCCCGCCGGGCCACGGCTGTCAATTTGCCGCGTGGGCGAATTGGGCTGCTGCTGTCGGTTTTGATTATGGCGGCCTTTGCCGGGTCGTTTCTGGTTATTATGCTGGCCTGAACGGCCCTGCCGATTCTGCCGGGTATTTTGTTTCATGAAAACTACGCTAAATAGGGGCTGATCCAAACATGCCGTTCACAATCTACGCAAACCATGCTGCCTGACAGCGGTTACTTTTTCAAATATCTAAATATCTGGGGTTCATGTTGCCGGAATTTACTTTCAATAATTCTTCCGGACCCTTACACTCTCTATAGAGTAGCTTTACACTACCCCCATAGCGACCAAATGCCAACATTATTTTTCTGAATAGGTATCTTTTTTTAGAAATTGACCGCCACACAACGGTCCCGGCCTGCCAAATCCTGAAGTATCCGGATATTTTTTGCCCCGGTTTTTTTAAAAATCTCTTCCACCCGCGCGGCCTGAGTATGACCAATTTCCAGAAAAACATTTGTGCCTGGCACGGCAAGTTTCGGGATGATCCGGGAGAGCCTGATATATTCCCCGCACCCTTCATCCGCCGCAAATAATGCCATATGAGGCTCATGGTCGCGCACATCCGGGTCAAGACCCGCCATTTCCACCTCGGCAATATAGGGCGGATTACATAAAATAATGTCAAATTTTGCCGAAGGCGGCAGTTTTTCCGACCAGTCACTGACCATAAATTCGCATCTTTGCACAAACCCGAGCCGCCGGGCATTGGCCAGAGCCACGGCCAGAGCCTTGTCAGACATATCGATGCCAACGCCCGTGCTATTTGGTAATTCGGACATCAGGGACAACAACAAACAGCCGCTTCCTGTGCCCAGATCCAGAATTTTCAAAGCGGCGTTTTTATCAGGAATGGTCTTCAGGGCGGCTTCAATCAATGTTTCACTGTCGGGGCGGGGAGTGAGACAATCGCGGCTTACGGCGAAGGTGAGGCTCCAGAAGTCTTT
>NVTJ01000070.1 GCA_002401545.1 Alphaproteobacteria bacterium | reverse complement strand
CGGCAGATTAAATGTTGAGTTAAAGGTAATGGACGAGGCGTCAACTTCACCATAACGGATTTTCATATCAATGCTGAGATTTTCGTTGGGTTCTATGATCAGGCGGCCATTGATATTATAGCCTTCATAAGCATCGACAATAGGGGCGTTGCCCTGAAAGCTGTTACGATAGAATCCATCGGATTGACGCCAGTCACCGGATATCCGGGCAAATACCTTGTCTTCGACCAGTGGCCCGGATAGCGCGCCTTTGATTAAATAGGTGCTGTCCTCCGCCACACTTGTGGTGCCACTTACTTCTACTTTATTGCTGGGCTTAACGGTTGTGACTATGATCGCGCCCGCGGCGGCATTGCGGCCATAAATAGCGCCCTGCGGTCCCTTGAAAATTTCGATCTGCTGTAAATTGGTATATTCACGGTTAAAGGCGGCCGGGTTGGTGTAAAGCACCCCGTCGATAATATAGGCAAAGCTGTTCTCGGCATCACGGGCACCATTAATGCCGCGGATATTTACCTGGGCATCGCCAACCTCGGCGGCATCGACCATGGTCACACCGGGGGTCAGGGCAATAAAATCTGCCGCCCGCTGGACGCCGGCCCGTTCAAGCGTTGTTTTGGTAAGGGCGGTCACTGTGCCGGGAATATCCTGAAGGCTCTCTGACCGGCGGCGTGCTGTAACGATAATTTCTTCGAGGATAAATTCCGATTCTTGCTGTTGCGCCTGTGCGATGCTGGATGTTTCCGCAACCGCTAAAATAATTGCCAAGGATGTCATGCATGATTTCAGAAAAACCGGATGTTTCATTTTCGTTCCCTATATTTTAGTTCGTGGATTATTGGTTGCATATTTAAGAACTTTGTATACAATATAGAAGAATATATAGAAGAATCTACTAAAGTCAAATAAGAAAGACTATAATTGTATGTAAGTTATTTGGGTGTTTTTATATAATTAAAGCAAAAATTCTGATATAACAGGGAAGTAAACGGGGGTATTTCACAAGATTTTAACAGGGAAAACCCCGCGTTGTTTTTCCTGGTTTAATGATAACAGTTATGATTGGAGGGTGTTGAATGTCTAAAGCCGGCAAAAAAGCATATAGTATTATTCGATCACGGATATTGTCTGGTGATTTCCCTCCCAAGACACATCTGAAGGAAGAAGAGCTAACCACGCTATGCGATGTTAGCCGTACGCCAATCCGCGAAGCGCTGCGCAGCCTTGCCGCAGATTATTATGTTGAAATAATTCCTAATCGGGGAACTTTTGTAACCGATTGGTCGAGTGATGATGTTGAAGATATTTTTAATATGCGTATGCTGCTTGAAGGCTATGCTGCACAACAGGCTGTTGTGAAGGCGACGCCTGAGGATATTGAAGAATTAACCACCTATTGCAATAATATTGACCTGTTATTGTCGCAAGACGGTCCCATTGACGTTGAGGCCTTTCTTGCCGAGAATCGTTTATTTCATCGAAAGCTGTGGCAGGCCTCTGGTAGCAAACGGCTTTCCGCGCTGTTATTGCGTCTGGTGGCCCAGCCGGTCGTAGCCCGTACCGTGATGGCCTATACGCGTCAGGATATCAGACGAAAAAATGAACATCACAGGGAGATCATAGAAGCGATCAAGGCAAAAGACAGCGCCTGGGCCCGTTCGATCATGTCCAGTCATATCCTGGCCGCCCGTCACGTTTACACGCTTGCTTTTCTGGATGATCCCAGTTAGGCCGTAGACTCATAAATTTACCGCGCGCAGAATGGATGAGATTAAGGGGTGCTGACCCTGAGTTCTTCTTTCAAAATAGCATCAACCATAGATTTCGGCAGGCCGTTTTTGATCATAAGCCCCGCTTGTTTTACACGGGTGCATATTCTTTCAATCTGATCATCTGTAGCCTCTAATCCGCGCTCTCTAAGCAGACGTTTTATGGAATGTACTCCTGTGCCGCGCCCGAGAATAATTTCATATTCCTTATGCCCTACAGCCTCTGGTTCAAAAGGAAAAATGGCCAGGCCGGTATTTTTTAATTTTTCCACCAAATGAACAACTATTCCTGATTCTACTTCGAAAAGTCCACTGCCGACAATAGGCTTGTTACGCGCTAGAACGAGTTTGGATACTTCAGCAAACAAATCAGATGTCGGCTTGAGCAACTCAAGGTTAATGCCGCTATCAATGTCCAGTAAATGTTGCAAGACAAAGGCAATTTCCTCCGTTGCCAAATTACCTGATCGCTCCCCCAAACCATTAATGGACGAATGTACCATATCAGCCCCCGCTGAAACCGCCATGACGGCCCCTGCCGTTGCCATGGCGAAATCATTATGTATGTGAAAACCAATTGGCTTTCCCGTCCAGGCCTTTAATTTCTGAATGAATGAATAGGTTGCCATAGGATGTCCCATGCCAAATGTATCGGCAACCGTAATCCGGTCCACGGGGGCTCTGAGGGCTAATTTTTCAAAGAACCGCTGCATAAAACCTATGTCAGGAATACGGAAGACATCCCACGCCATAAATTCCACATACAGCCCCGCATCCTTACCGGCCTGTGCATATTCAACAATTTGATCCAAAAGGCTGTTCGGGTCTGTTTTATACACCATTTTCATAAGATACGGATTTATGCCAAACTCCAATAACATACCATCGGCGCCTGAATCCAGAACAGCACGGACATCACTTTCCATAACCCGTGTGAGGGGAACAATTTTGGCGTTCAGGTTCATTTCTGACAATTTTTTGATAACGTCTTTGTCTTCCTGTATTACGGGCAAACCCGGCTCAATGGAATGCACGCCCAGTTTATCCAACTCCAGCGCCAGGAATATTTTTTCCTCTGGTGTGAAGGCCACCCGCGCCATTTGTTCCCCATCCCTTAAGGTCACATCATGGATCAATACCTTTGGTGGCGTTGCCATCTGTTCCCTGACCTCAGGCCACCAGTTAAACGGTGACACCCATTTTTTATCTGTAAAATAAGGCTCGTTTAGCTCTACGCCAAAAGCGGGTTCAATTTTTTTCATGATTATACTTTCCAGCCCGTGGGCTTCTGTCGTTATTCAATTATCGCAACCGCACGGGTCCAACCCGCTGATGCGCCTTTAATTTTCACCGGAAAACAGGAAACTGTGAAGCCATGATCTGGCAGCACTTCCAGGTTATGCAGTTTTTCCAAATGACAATAGCCAATATCACGGCCTGCCTTATGGCCTTCCCATATTAAACTGGCATCCCCGGTTTCCTTATATCGTGTTGCCGTATGAGAAAAGGGCGCGTCCCACGACCAGGCATCCGTACCCGTAAGGCGCACCCCGCGTTCAAGCAGATACATGGTGGCCTCATACCCCATCCCGCACCCGGCATCCACATAGTCATCTTGCCCGTAAGCTTTACCCGCACGCGTATTCACAACGACAATATCAAGGGGTTGCAGGTCATGATTGATACGGTTTAATTCGGCCTCAACATCTTTTGCTGTCACCACATAACCATCTTCGAAATGGCGAAAATCCAGTTTTACGCCCTTCTGGAAACACCATTCAAGGGGAACCTCATCAATAGTAATCGCCCGTTCTCCGCCATTCATTGTGGAATGAAAATGATACGGGGCATCAAGATGGGTGCCATTATGTGTAATCAATTCCACCTTCTCAATGGCCCAGGCTTCTCCATCCGGCAAATCACTTTGCTTCAGTCCCGGAAAGAATGGCTCAATCTGATCAAATGTCTCTTCATGGGACATATAGGTGATTTTAGGATTAAAAGGTACTGGATCAGAAATTATGTCATTTTCCAATGGCATCGAAATATCAATAAAATGCCTGCTCATAGAGTTTCGCTTTCCGTATTAGATGTCTCAATTCTCCCATAAGAAGCTTGCCGTGCCAAACCGGGGTCTCGCACAAAACGGCACCATGCAATAAAGGAAAATACTGTAATATACATGATAAAGAGATATAAAATCGGCACCGCAACAAAATCCGGACGACCTAACATACCTGCCGCGACAACCACGCTCAGAATATAGTTCTGCACGCCGATTTCTATGGTGATGGTCCGGCTGCGGGCCTCACCAACTTTCAAAAGTTTTGCCCCGAGGAATCCCAGGCCCATCATTGTAATATTCAGGGCAAGCGTAACATGCAACGCCATGCGGATGATGGTACCAAGATGATCCCAAACATGGGCCAAAAGAATGGCCATGGTTATTAATATCGCCACAAAGGATACCCGCGTTGCATAGGGTTCTATTTTTTCGGCTTGTTTGTGCAGCATCCTGCGCATGAGCATCCCCGCCACAATCGGGAACACAATGAGGAGTAAAATACGTAACATGGCTGGTAAAAAGGGCAGATGAATTTCCTGGCCCGGTTCGGCGAAAACTTCAAGTCCGAGATTTACCAGGAGCGGGAGGGTAAAAACAACGATAAAACCGCTTATGGCTGTTAAGGTCACCGAAAGCGCCACATCCCCCCGGGCCAGATGGGTAAAGAAATTTGATGTCGCCCCACTGGGGCAACAGCTTAAAATGATTAACCCCATCCCAACAGCTAAGGGGGGCTGAAATAAAAACACGATCAGAAAGGCCAAAGCCGGTAATAAAATAATCTGGGAAAACAACCCCGTCAGGGCGGCTTTTGGCATTATGAGAACCCGTGTGAAGTCACTCACCCTGAGCGTTAACCCCATCGTCACCATAATAAGAATGAGGGCGCCGGTGCCAAAATCGGAAACATTAACGCCCCAAATCTCAACCCCGAGAACATTCAGGGAATTTAAGTCATCTGCCATTATTCTTCTCCCCCGAGAATATTGGTCATTCCGGGCTTCACTCTTGCCCCCTCATAATAAGCCATATTAAAAGAAGCGCGTTTCTTGAAACGTGAAAGCCATGATTGAACGGCATCAAATTCGTCCCATATATATTCCAGACCAATATCTTCCATGCGAATTATCGTTGGCAATACACATATGTCTGCTATGCTGAAAGCGCCCGCAAGCCATTCCGATTTTTGCAGATCCTGATCCATTCTTTCCAAGGCCTGATGCAGTCGTTCTTTGGAGGAGGCAATAGCGTCATCTGAAAAACCGGTTTTACCAAATTGCTTATATAATTCCTTCCGAAGGGGTGTGCGCGCAATTTGTGCCTGCCTCTGTTCCGGAGTGCGTTGTTTAAAGGCATCGATAAATAATGTGTTAAAAGAAGAATAACGAATTGCTGTCGTGGGCACCTCTTCAATATAACGCATCCATTCTCTGACCTTTGCACGGTCATAGGCTGATGCGGGCATCACAGGATTACCGTTCCGGGGAAACTGTTCTTCAAGATATTCACAAATGACGGAAGAGTCGATTACCGGCCGCCCATCATGTAATAAAGTCGGAACCACACCATTTCGATTAAGCATCATGTAGTCATCGCTCAAGTGGTCTCCCCGCGCAAAATTTATGGCGTGCCCTGTCCAGTCCAGTTCTTTCTCTGCAAGGCACAGCCTGACCTTTTGCGAACAGGTGGATATATGGGCATGATAAAGTTCAAGCATGAGCTTCCTTTAATCTGAGTTGAGATCTATTAATACTGCAAAAAAGGCAGGGCAAGCCCCATCGCATTGCCCTGCCGGAATATTAAAAGTTTTTCGTGACCTGTATGCCCCATTTTGCCGGCTCATTCAAAGCCCCATTGGGAAATGACCCAAGAGCGGTCACTTGTGTCACATGGCGGTTATCAAATATATTCTGCCCGAATAACGCGATCTCAAAATCATTTGACAGGTCTCTATAAACCAGACGCAAATCCACTTCTGTGAAATTATCGCCAGTGAATGTAACCTGTGTCTGATTGGTTTCAAGGAAGAAAACGCCGCTTTGATACCGTAACGAGGCCTGTAAATTCAGTTCGCTGTTTTCGCCAAGAGACATTGTATAATCTGCGGCTACATAGGCCTGAAAATCCGGGGCCCGGCTCAATGTATTACCGGTTATATCCTGAGGAGACAAGGGGATTGGCGCACCGATAGGAAAATTCAGCCCTTCGGGAACGGCGGGGATCAACCCCTCCTTGAATTCCGCATCCAAAAGTGAGAAATTAGCCATAATCCGCAAACCATCCGTTGGCAGGGCCGTCATTTCAAATTCCACGCCTTTTATCTTGGCTTCAGCCGCGTTGGCAATATTTACACCGCCCGTGGGTACGGGCAAGCGTAATTGAAGGTTCGTATAATCATAATAAAAACCACTGACATTAATCCGGAGCCGCTGATCCAGAAGATCGCTTTTTAGCCCCACTTCATAGGCATTAATGGATTGAGATTCAAAATCAGGCGCCAGGCCAAAAACATTAAATCCACCACTGGTAAACCCTTGAGAATAACTGGCATAGGCGAGTATATTTTCATCAACCTGAGCATTTAACACTATTCTTGGCGAGAAATCCGTGAAGCTGGCATCATCTGCAAAAGCAGGCGGGGCGCTAAATACAAATCCCGCAGGGAGTGTTGCCCCCCCGAAGAAAAATGGCGGCAAGGTCCCCCCGTTCAATATAAGGACCGTCAAATCATTTTTGAAATCCTTATTTTCATCTGAATATCGCCCGCCGGCAATCAAAGAGAAAATATCATTGATTTCCCATGTCACATCGGCAAAAACGGCATAGGCGTCAACTTTCTGAGATGCCTCAAAAGTAGCATCAGTGCCCAGGCCGAACAGCGCATTGATATTGCGGATTTCAAAGAAGAAATCATTTTCTTCATGGAAATAGAAACCCCCGACTATCCATGAAAACGGCCCCTCATCATTAGAGGACAGACGAATTTCCTGACTGAATTGTTTATTTTTACCATTGCCGTTATTATTAAACAGGCTAAGGGCAGTTCCGTCCGAATCCTGCGCCCCATCCCAATCATATTTGCGGTATCCCGTTACAGAATCCAATGCAACAGACCCCAGATCCCAATGGGCGATTACGTTGATATTTTTATGCTCCGCATTGAAAAAATTCGGGTCATTAATGGCAAACTCACGATCATTCAACACCTGTTCCAGGTCGGGACGCTCAACAAACGGGGACGCTGACAGCGGGTTTGATAAATCGGCTATGGCAATTGTCGCCGGCGAGGCTTCCTGATCCAGATATTCTCCAATGATATCCAATGTAAAATTTTCATCCGGGGTATAGCGCAATGATAAACGCGCCGAAAAATCTTCTGAACCACCAATATTGGACCCGTCAAAACTATTGGTCCCGTAGCCTTTTTTATCACTATATCCGATCGCTAACCGACCCGACAGGACATCATCTGCCAAGGGGCCGGAAATTGCCCCCTGCACGCGGTATTCATCAAACCGGGCGGCACTGGCCCGAACATATCCTTCAACATCATCTGTTGGGCGGGCTGTCTCAATTAAAATAGCCCCGGATGTTGAATTCCGGCCATATAATGTTCCTTGAGGACCACGCAGCACTTCTATTGATTTTATATCCAGCAAATCAGATGTGGAAACACTGAGACGCCCAACATACACGCCATTCGTATAAACCGCCACGGGTTCATCTGCAAAGAAATTACCGCCACCGTTCGCCCCGCCAATACCACGGATCGCCAGCGGAGCGGCACCATAGTTGACACTATTGGTCGTCACAAATCCCGGCACGGTCGCGGCCAAATCCTCCAGGGAATGCACATCATTATTCGTCAGGAAGTCAGTTGAAAGCGCCGTGATAGCAATAGGAACATCCTGTTGGCTCTGAGCCCGTTTTTGTGCTGTAACGATCACCTCTTCAAGAACGAAAGTCCGCTCTTGTGCCAGGGCACTGTAATTTGACGTAATGGCCAGCACCATAGCCCCGGATGAAAGTAATATAGATTTAAACTTCATGGCTAATTCTCCCTAGTATTTATCTTTGCTTATTCATTTTTCTGCGAACTATGCTTCAATCCAGCCGTATCTTGTTTTTCCCTTAATATGATACGATCGTTCCACATATTGACATAATATTTTCCCCCTGTCAACAAATTCGATATGATCGTATCGTATTCTTAAATTTAAACCTGACAGATACTTATTTTTAATGTTATTAAGACACAGTATGAAGATGAGGCTATCGCGTATGAATAAACAAAGTTACAAAAAATCAGCCGACTTGCGTCAACAGCTACTCGATGTTGCAGAACAACTTTTTTCTGAAAAGGGGTATTATGGGACATCTATACGGGATATCACTGAAAAGGTCGGAACGCGCCTTGCCAGCGTGAATTATCATTTTGAAAGTAAAGAGAAATTATTTTTAGAAGTTATTCGCCGCCGTGTTCAACCACTGAGTCAGGCACGGCTTGCCAAATTGCACGCGCTTGAAATCAATCCGAAGAAACCCAGAGAAACTGTTTATGGACTTGTTACCTCGTTTGCAGGTCCCATGGTTGATTTTTGCAACAATGGCGGTCCGGGATGGCGCAATTATTGCGTTCTTATCGCACAGGTTGCCGCACAACGCACCTGGAGCAAAGAATTTATAGGCGAAGAATATGACCCGGTTGCCAAAACTTTTATCGCGGCACTGGCAGAGACTTTCCCGGGTCTGGATGATTTTCGTCTTCATTGTTGTTTTCAGTTCTTGCTGGGGACTATGCTCTATATGGTATGCGATAATCAACGCATTGATATTCTGTCAGATGGAAAATATACTTCCAATGATATCGAACGCATGTCGCACCCTTTTTATGATTATGCCACTGGCGGTATCCTTGCTACAGCGTCAGAATTCTCAATGACCTGCTCCCCGTAAACCGGATCATTCTTCGATCACAGATAAAGTTATCCAGGCAAAACCTACCATTATCAGTAGCTATGTAAAATTTTTCTATTTTCCACGGCCCTATCGAAAATATGCAGGAACCTACCTGCCGTATCCCTTGCAGTCCCCTGCAAATTTGGTAAGAATTAAAGAGTAATTCACAAAACGTAAAGCAGGGAAAAGGATGGAAAGGCATCTGAAATTGTCAAACTGTCATCCATCCAATTGGCGTTCCTTTTTTGCCGTTCAGGCCCCTGTATTTCTTTGGGCTATTTTAAGACAGAATTGTATCATATTTATGAGTTTACGGCCTAATATTATATGTTGTCACGGATGGCATTATTTGTGGGCAGGGGGTGATAGCGCTGTGTCAGCAGGCAGCCGGCAAACATTAAGGCGCAGCCAATCAGAGCCCGCAGTTCCAGAATTTCACCATAGTAGAAATATCCGGCGATGGCGGCGAAGACCGCTTCAAGGCTCATGATTACGGCAGCCTGTGCCGGGGGAGAGGTGGTTTGCCCGATCACCTGCAGGGTATATCCAAAAGCGATCGCGAGGATACCACTGATGATGATCCATTTCCACTCATCAAAGGTGAGCAGCATGACCTTGTCCCCCATATAAAGGGCGGCAAGATAGCTGAAAGCTGCACAGGCAAAAAACTGGAGAGCGGCAAATTTAATCTGATCATGCCTTTTGGCCATATGACCTATGACAATCACATGGAAGGCCCAGAAAACTGACCCCAGCAGCACCAGAAAATCCCCCCGCGCCATGGCGAGGCCATTCATATCCGACAGCAGATATAGGCCGAGACAGGCGATAGCAACGGCAAACCAGATGCCATGACCATATCTCTGGCCCATGAAAATACTGATGATCGGGACAAAAACAATATAGAGGCCGGTAATGAAACCGGTATTTCCAATGGTCGTATATTGAATGCCATATTGCTGAAATCCGGCCCCGAAAAAAATCAGCGCCCCGGCAAGAAAAGCCCCTTTTATCGTCGCCGGGGAGAATGGTTTTTCAGTCTTGTGCTTTCTTTTATTGCGCCAGCTTATGAGAGGTAAAAGTACCAGCCCGCCCAAAAGGAACCGAAAAGCATTGAAGCTGAATGGCCCCATATATTCCATGGCATCTTTTTGAAAAATGAAAGATATTCCCCAGATAAAGGCGGTTAGCAGGAGGATGAGGTTGGCACGGATTACAGTCATGGTTTTCTGACGCTTGATCTTTAGGAAACGGCGATTGATATTATAGTGATATCCGCCGGACGAATGAATGATAAAACATTAATCAGGCTGGAAAGACAATCTGTTTTTCGATATATCCTTGCGAAATATTAATACCGACTGGTTATTTTTCAGAACAATATAGCTGGCACCTAGGGTTCTGACCCTAGGGTCAGAACCCTATTGGTGACTTGAGAATTTAGTAGTGGAATTGGTTTTATGTCCCCAGGTTGGTCAACTTATGGGCAACCTCAACAATATCAAGCTGGTCTGTGAACTGAAGACATGTGCCGCTGGGTTTTCTCACCCGCGCCGTCCAGTCTTGGGGAATGCCGGAAAGGCCGCACATGGCCCCGGCAAGCGCACCGGCAACGGCACCAATGGTGTCTGAATCGCGGCCAAAATTACCGGAATAAATAATGCCGTCTCTAAAATCCCCTTTGGTGAGCAGGAAGACCGAAAAAGCAGAGACAACGGCCTCGGGGACAGAGGCCTTATATTCACCACGTAAAAGTTGATGTAATTTCATCCATACGGAATGTAAATCTCTGTCATGGTTATCCATAAGGGCCAGTGCTTCTTTGAAATTATGTAACAACCAGCTTCCCTCGGGGGCTCTACGCATACCCTCTGCAAAAATTTCTTCAACGCTCGCCCCGTTCATGGCGACCGCAACAGCAGCCGCTACGGCTTGTGCCCCCCAAATTCCTTCGGCCCAATGACTGATTTCTGCATCTCGTCCGGCCAGATCTGCGGCACGATCAGGATTACCTGCGGCAACAATTCCTGCTGGAGATGATCGCATGGCAGCACCATCACTTGCGGCATAAGTATTAAATTGTCCCGATTCTGGCGGCAACAGGCCGCGCCGGATATTAGTGGCCGCTTCGCGTTCGCTGGCACCACCTCTGGTTAATTTATCTTGAATGATAACATGTTTTTTCCATGCTTTTGTAACATCCTCCCGGTTCGGGTTTCCTTGTGACTGGATCAGGATTTCTGCGGTGAGCAAGGCAAATTCGGTGTCGTCAGTACTCCCTGTTGGTTTTTCCGGGAAATCCATGGTGATGCCATAAAGGAATTGATTTTCCGGATCACGGGCCGCATCGCCAAAGGCATCACCAATAGCGAGACCAATAAGGCATCCTGCTGCTTTATTCTTATAATTTTCCGGTGAAAGGTCGAATGTCATTATATATTCCTTTTTAAAAATCGTCAGTGTGGTGATGCGAGCCTGTTGAAGTTTGATCTACAGGCCTTTGAGTAACAATGAATGTACGTTGTGCGAGGTCGGTGAAATTAGAATTGTCAAAATTTCCCAGGCTTGATCGTATCCTGTTGTTGAGGGGGCCTGTCCATTTTTCAGGCAGGGCCTTGGCCCCTTGAATGATACCAATGATGGATCCTGCCGTAGCACCGTTGGAATCCGTATCCCAACCGCCCATCACTGTGTAACAGATGGTCTTTTCATAATCCCCATCCCCCGCGAGTAATGCGGCCACGGTGAGGGCGGCATTATTTATACTATGCACCCAATGATAGGCCCCGAAATGCTCTTGCAGTTTGTCAAGGACATCTTCCCAGTCCATGGAACCTATGGGGAGAGTGAGTATAATGCCAATGGCTTTTGCCATACGGGAATTAGAAGGGATATAGGTCAGGGCGGCTTCTATCAATTTACGCGGGTCATTTTCTATAAACGCCATAGCAATAAGGGCGGCATAAAATATTTCGCCGTATATGCCATTGCGGGTGTGACTGATCCGCCCGTCACGCCAGGCTAATTCTGTTGCCAGCATCGGGTCGCCGGGGCAAACATACCCCCAGAGGTCTGCTCTGATCTGAGCGCCAATCCATTCACGGAACGGATTCATATGGGTGGCGGAGTCCGGGACGTCGCGCCCCTCTAATAAATTAAAGTAAGCGACACGTTCGGCTGTAAATACCTGAAATGCAGGCAAGTTGGTTAACCATTCTGTTGCCACATCATTGCTGGTAAAGTCGTAACCATATTTTTCCATAATATGAAGATTCAGCATGACATAATTCAGGTCATCATCTTCCGGCATACAGGTAATATTTTCTCGCAGGCTTTCATATCCCAGACGCTGTTTCCAGGGATAGCGGCCTAAAATTTCCAATGACATTCCCACTTCAGTCCAATAGTTATCAAGGGGCCATTCCTTGTTGGATTCGAGCATTTCCCTGAGGGCAGGCCGCATATGGCGTTCAACCGGTTTTCCCAGCAAACAACCAGCAGAACGGCCAAGCCATCCCCCTAGAATTTTATCATAAAGCTCCGATTCATTCAGTGTGTGGCCAGGGTGGTTAATTAAAGCCGTTTGCCGGATTATATTTAGGTCATCAGGCTCATCAGAGGGTTTGTTCGGCGTAGTGGTATCTTTAATCATCAGTCTGGACAATATTTCATATGCCTTTGGGCGTGCCTCTTCTGCCGGTTCAAGGCGTAATTTTTGGAAAGCGCTCATTATATCATTGAATTCACTTCCTTCTTCCCGCCGTTGATTAATCTCATATTCAAGTCGTTCAAGAGGGTCTATATATCGAATAATCACTGAATTTTCTTTCCTCGTACCCGGGAACAGTTGCTGAGGTACATTATGTAAATAACTATATTACAATGTACCTGTTATTCAATATAGTTTCGGGAGTTTCAAAGGATAGTAAATCAGATGCTTTCAAAGAACTGAAAAGAAACAAAAAAGAGTGTTTGAAGCTACCTTCATCAGGTTTTATTCATTCAATAGATAGCAGAAACTACCTTTCAGTGACATATACAAATAGTCCATCGTTCAAAGATCGATTTGGAGAATAAATTTGAGAATTGCTTACATCCTGCCAGTCCTTTTTATATTGTTAATCCATTCCGTGGCAGCGGAAGACCGTTTGCAGCGCGTCCAGTATAATAATCCGGGTCTTGTGGTTGACCTGGGTGTCGGGCTATCGCCGTGGCCTGTTCCCATGGATGCGGATGGGGACGGTGATTATGACCTGATCATAAGTATCGCCGACAAACCATCCAATGGAACCTATGTGTTCGAGAATGTCACTGGCGATACCGCAAACAATAAATTCCCTGTCTTTAAGGATGGCCGCCGGATTTCCCGTGGTTATTATAATATCACGCCGAGCTATGTGGATGGCAGGGTGATCGTTGCTGTGCGCAATCTGGAATTCCCGGATTATGCGACAACTGGTCTGGAGACACCGGTTGCCAGCGGAAAATTTCTTGCCAATGTCCATCCGCGCAGACTTCGTATCAATCAGTGGCGGTATGTGGATTATGATGGTGACGGTGATCTTGATCTGACTATTGGTATTGAGGATTGGGGGGATTATGGCTGGGRTAATCAGGGGCCGTTCCAGCTYGGTTTCAATGATCAGGGTGAATGGRTTAACGGRYCTATATTGGGTCAGATATATATTCTTATAAATAATGGCACCACAGAAAAATCTGATTATGGTCCGTCAACGAAATTAAAAGCGGGCGGAGAAATTATCAATGGTTACGGTATGCCATCGCAGAATTTTAATGATTTTGA
>NVTJ01000069.1 GCA_002401545.1 Alphaproteobacteria bacterium | reverse complement strand
TGCACGCAGAGCATAAGGGAAGCTGGCGCAACGCCAAGCATACGGCGCAATGGCTATCATCCCTCAAGGCCTACGCTTTTCCTGCCATCGGTTCTGTATGCGTCGATCAAATTAATGGCCCGGAGATACGAGACCTACTTTTACCAATATGGCTGGAGAAACCGGAAACGGCGCGACGGGTCCGCCAGCGTATCGGTGTGGTGCTTGATTGGGCGTATGCGAAGGGCTTTCGTTCAAACGAAGCGCCGATGCGCTCAATTAGTATGGGATTGCCTCGCCAACCCAAAAGCGACAACCATTTTGCGGCACTGGCCTATGATGAAACTCCGGCATTGATGAAAACGCTTACAGGCAGCGATAGCATCGGGCGCTTAGCGTTACGGGTTTTGATCCTGACGGCGGCGCGTTCTGGTGAGGTGCGCGGTGCAACATGGGAAGAGATTGATGTTGACGAGGCGGTCTGGACAATTCCAGGCAAGCGTATGAAAGCAGGGAAGGCGCATATGGTGCCCCTGTGTGATGAGGCGCTAGCCATATTAGCCAAGGTCCACACCATTCGAGCAGGACGCAAAGGCGCGCCTGTATTTCCGGGGCTTTCAGGCAAGCAAATGTCTGACATGACACTGGCCAAGGTTTTGCGCACAGCAGGCATCAAAACGGCAACGGTTCATGGGTTTCGTTCAGCGTTCAGAGATTGGGCAGCGGAAATGACCGGCACGCCAGGCGACATAGTCGAGGCGGCACTGGCGCACTCAATCAGCAACCGGGTCGAGGCAGCCTATCGCCGGACCAACTATCTTGAGAAGCGCCGGGTGCTTATGGACGCTTGGGCTTCGTACTTGGGAAATAACGCTGCTGACATTTTGCAATTCAAACCGGGAGCGTAGGCATGGATGATCAATCTGACGATGGCGCTTTAGACAAAAAGAAATGGATGAGCGCTGCTGAAGCGCTTGAGCGTGTAAAAAAAATGTTGGGGTGGCGCAAAGCCCCTCTAGCTATCGCCAAACGTGCTAACAATGGCTTGATTGAGACGAGGGCAGTTCTCTTTGTCAAGGATAAAGAAGAATCCACAAACGTGAACTTGCCAACGGAATTTTGGTGGGCAAAAGGACATGCGGAACTGGAACAAGATTGGGATTCTGGTGACTTTGATACGTGGATTGATAAGCGTTACCATTGGCAAGCCTTTGGTGTGACGTTCAATCGTGGCGACGTGGAAAAAATGTTGGAGGGCGCTGAAACACTGGAACCAGCGCCTGTGAAATCAAAACAGATCAAGGGCCGGCCAACTTCAGATAAGTGGCCTTTGGCTTTGGCTAGAGTTGTAGTGTTTCTTTATGAGGATACCGGTTTCGACCCTAAAAAACCTGGTACGGAGACTCGCTTAATTGAAGTTATGCGGGATGGATTAAAGGCCAATGCTGACACAACAATTGAGGAGAAAAATGAGGTACTCGGTGCGTCAACTTTGAAACCGTTTGCAAGAGCAATTCTTGAGTTGCTTAAAAAGGACATTGACCCCACTTCCTGACCATTAATATCCTTTAATGACCAAATTCACTGTTCAAATCAAATAGCTTGATCCTGTACCCGCCAGTATGTGCGGGAAGTTGCACTGGAGAAGGTTATGGAACCCATCACACTTTCAATAAACGATGCAGCGAAGGCACTGAGCCTTGGCCGCACATCAATTTACGCGCTGATCCGTGAGGGTAAGCTTGAAGCCATAAAGCTTGGTCGCCGGACTTTGATCAAGGTGGAGTCGCTCCACCGTCTGATTGAGGGGGCGAGCAAATGACCGATTACCCTCCTCATTTTCCCCTTTCTCCCGATTCAGATTTAGAGAATCTAAGGCGGGGATTTTCAGCGTTAAGAAAGCTGAAAAACCATCACAGAAAGCAATGTCGCAAGATGCTGGGCCCGGCGCTCGGCGACTTGGTCCACGGACTCAAATGTATCGCAATGGAAGAAGCCGCATGGGATCGCAATGAGGCACGGAAACTAAAGGCAAAAAGAGATCACCTTAATACTGATGAGAAAAGCAATGAGCCCGAAGAAGATTGATTGGCTCGGCCTTTACGATCTTGGTTACAGCGTGTTTCCGGTGCGCAAAGGCGATAAACTGCCCGCAGTGAAGTGGAAGCGGTTCCAAGAGAAGCGTGCATCCCGTGAGAAAGTTGAGGAATGGAGTCGTACTGACTGCAACATTGGCATTGCCACCGGCGCAATATCCAATCTTGTGGTGCTCGACCTAGATACGCAAGAGGCCGTTATTACGGCCAAGTGGTGGCGCGTACCTGAAAGCTCAATGGTTAAAACTGCGAAGGGTTGGCATGTCTATTATTCGCACCCTGGCGGCATCGTAAAAAACAGAGCAGGGTTTTGGCCTGGAATGGATTTGCGGGGCGATGGTGGGTACGTGGTTGGGCCGGGCTCTATCCACCCTTCTGGTGCGGAATACCGACTGGCTGAAAACGCTTGCCTGGACAATCTTGCCCCAATGCAGGACTGGCTGCTTGATGCACTGAAGAAGCCACAAGCGTCTTTGAATGAACCAGCGAATGATATTGGTACAAGCGCCTATGGCAAAGCAGCGCTGCAAAGCGAACTGGATGAACTGGAACACACGCCAGAGGGCGGGCGGAATGACCAGTTAAACAAATCCACTTTTGCCATAGCGCAGCTCGCCGCGAGCGGTGTGATTGATGAAGCAAGCGCGCAAGCCCGCCTGTATGAGACGGCGGAGGGGATTGGGCTTGATGCCGAAGAAATCAACAAGACAATCAAGGGGGCATGGACAGCGGGGTTGGCGCAGCCTCGCAAGATCGACTTAAAGCGAAAAGAGGATGGTCAGGGGGCAGGTGAAGCTCCCAAAGAAGTTCATTTTACGGCAAAGCCATTCCCCTGGGCTGATCCGGCGGCAATACCACCGCGTCCCTGGGTTTATGGCCGATGGTTGTTACGGGGTGCTGTGACTGCCGTTATTGCGCCTGGGGGCGTGGGAAAGTCCTTACTTATGGCTGGAACCGCGCTGGCGCTCTCCAGTGGCAAGGAGGTGCTTGGCAAAACGATTTGGGGCGGCCCGCAACGGGTATGGCTTTGGAACCTGGAAGATGATGGAGATGAGTTGTCGCGCCAACTCACTGCCTTTGCAATACATCATGGCATCACAAAAGAGGACTGCGCTGATCGGTTGTTTGTCGATAGCGCTATGGATGGTGCCGGGCTTTGTACGGCAACTGAGGACAAAAAGTCGTTTCGTATCATTGAGCCCGTTTATGAGGCTTTGTTGAGAGAGTTAATCAATAGACAGATTGATGTGCTGATTGTTGACCCGTTTGTCAGTTCGCACGCGGTTGATGAGAATGCAAACACCAAGATTGATGCCATCGCCAAGAAATGGGGCCGCCTGGCCAAACAGGCAAATTGCGTAATCGTCCTTGTCCATCATTCCCGCAAGCTGGGTGATCAAAAGGTAACGGCTGAAACATCGCGTGGCGCTAGTGCCTTGATCAATGCTGTCCGCTCGGCATTGGTCCTTAACCGGATGAGTGAGAAGGAGGCAAAGTCATTTGGGATTGAGGGTGAGGATCAACGTCGCCGCTATTTTTCCGTTGTCGATGACAAACACAACCGCGCCCCGCCAGAAAATGCAGACTGGTATCGCATGACTTCTGTACCTCTTGGCAATGGTGTGTCCAATGGCATGGGGGGTACAGAGGGCGGTGACAACGTTGGCGTGGTTGAACCCTGGACGCCACCCAACCCTTTTGATGGTGTTGATGACGAAACCATAAGGAAGGTGCAGCGCGTGGTCGCTGATGGGCAATGGCGACATAGTTCACAAGCCAAAGATGGTTGGGTGGGTATCGCTATTGCTGAGGTGCTGGGCCTTGATCCTGATGATCCTATTGATAAGCGCAAACTAAAACGACTGATCAAGGCATGGATTGATGATGGCCATTTGAAAGTCGTGGAAAAGAAAGATAAAGGCCGCCAAATGCGGCCATTTATCGAAGTGGACCGACCAATAGAAGGCAATTGCGCCACCTCCAAAGGTGGAGCGGAGCAAGGTGGGGCAGGTCCACTCACCAATGCGCACCACCACCCCCCTTTATAGGGTGGGTGTGTGGTGGTGGTGTCAAAAGCCAAAGCTGGTGTAGTGGAGCAAAAAGGATTGCTAAATGGTCAGCAAGGCAAAGTTCTCTGATCATTTAGGAAAATCCAAATTGGAGGTGCGTAATGGGTAACTGCAATTCAGGCCGATGGGGTGGCAGGCCTTTGGTGGAAGCTGGCAGAACCATTGACCTTATGGGCATGGTGCGAAGTGGCCAGGTCAAAGACGGTTCGGCTGGCACTGGGTCATTAATCTGGTCACTCACTGATCAGATGATTGATGCGGTGAATTATACATATGACCTGCGCAACCCAGAAGCTGCATATTTGAGGCTGGCTTTCATATGGAAAGCAACGGACAGCGAGGCTCGTAGGGTCGTTCAACGCATAACACTGACCCATACCCCTCAAAACTACGGCGGACGGCGCTGGTGGGCACTGTGCCCCAAGTCTGGGCAGCGTGTAGGCAAGCTGCATCGACCGCCTGGGTGCAGAGAGTTTGCAAGTCGAGAGGCTTGGAGGCTTGGTTATCGCTCTCAACGTATCGCCCACCATGACCGCCCGTTTTCCAAGCTGTTTAGTCTCCAGCGAAAACTAGGCGGCAATCAATTATGGGGCAGCGAGCCAAGCCGCCCCAAGGGCATGTGGAGCCGAACCTATGAACGGCACCTTGAGCATTACCGCGAGCTTGATGAAGGCTGTGGCAAAGAAATGCTGACACTGATGCGCAAACTTGGCGTGTCTGCGTAAGACGTGGCGATTCTGTTTGGCGTGTATAGTGTGGGGCGTTGTTCGCGGTGATCGGGGGGGCGGTTCTGGACTGGGCGGGAATGGTTTGGCTGGAAGTGGGCTTTGAAATGAGAATAAAATTTTAGAACACGTCAAATATTTCAATGAAAATTAATTTGGAAAGTTAAATGTAGGTGCGCGTCATGGTCAATTTAGGCCAATTGCCGTACCAAGTCATAAGGATGGGTTCTCCAAATGAAATTATTGAGTCTATTTTGCGGATGCGGAGGTTTGGACCGGGGGTTCGAGTCTGCCGGTTTCGCAACTGAACTTGCGTATGATTTGAGGCCCAATAGCGTGAAAAGCTGGATAAAAAATACCTGCCAAGGCAAGGCCATGGTGCGCGACGTTACGACTCTAACAAATGAAGTGCTGGACCATGATTATGGGGATGAGTTTAAACCTGATGGTGTTATTGGCGGGCCCCCATGCCAAGGCTTTTCATCTGCAAATAGAAAAGGGAGCGTAGGAGATCCTCGGAACCAACTAGTGGTATCGTTTTTTAATATTGCCCTGTCTTTGCATAAGAGAAGGCAACTCAAATTCATAGTAATGGAAAATGTGCCGGCCATCAAAGGAAAACGTGGTGGCGACCTCCTCGACAAGCAGATGGTGAGGTTGAAAAAGGCAGGCTTCGAGATTTATGTGGACGTATTGAATGCACAAAATTATCAAGTGCCACAACGCCGCAAGCGTTTGTTTTTAATCGCTATTAATAGTACCTTTACAAAGGAGTTTACTTTTAAGTTCCCGGAACCATTGTCAACAACACTAACCGTAAGAGATGCAATCTATGGCTTGCCCGAACCAATGAAGTTTCGGCCAGGTCTAACGCAAAGTGATATCAAATTTCATCAAAACCATTGGTGCATGCAACCCAAATCAGAAAAGTTTAAATCAGGGGTGCTAAAAGAAGGATATACGGGCCGCCGTAGCTTTAAAACTTTATTCTGGGACCAGCCAAGTTACACAGCTTCTTACGGTAATCGCGAAGTACACATTCACCCAAGCGGTAAGCGACGTTTGTCCGTTTACGAAGCAATGTTAATACAGGGATTTGATCCTAAAACCCGCTTAATGGGAACAATGTCCGAGCAAATCACCCAAGTAAGTGAAGCTGTTCCACCGCCTTTAGGTAAGGCTGTAGCGGTGCAACTTACTAATTTTTTCCGTCATTCTGGATAGATATTTCATTGCCCAGATTATGAACGAAATCATGAGTGATGTCTTGACTGATCCATTCTCGATAACTCTTACCTTCTTGTTCCACATCGTAACCAATATCGCTGAGCAATCTCATCGTTTCAACTATCATGGTTTCGTATAGCGCATGGTCATTTTTCAATAATTGGTCAACGTTTGTCATATCAAAAGATTTATTAAGAGCCCTAATATGGTCATCCTGATTAGGTAGATTTATTTGATTTTCTATATTCCTTGTAATGCCTGATCTGTCATTTAAGGCACGTTCTTGTTTTTCAAATAAGTAGCAAACACTTATCATATTAGGAAGCAAAGGGTGTTCACCAAAGGTTGAATAGCAAAACCCATTAAGTTTCTTTACACGGCAATTTCCTGCCTCTCCCAGATGGACCAGCCATTTTGAAATACCTAGCGTTGCTATATTAAGGAAATTACAACCATGCTCAGCGGACATTCTAGCTAGGAATGCATCCAACTCCTCACCGTCCTCGAAAGACTCTTTTAGCTTCTTAGCAAAATCCTCACTTGCATTATAATTTTCTTTTATCTGAGCATTAAGCCTATCAAGAAAACCGTCAGTAATATTTTCTCTCTGAAGAGGCGTTGTAAGCAATAATATCCATGGGACCGCTTCAGAATTTACTTGGAATTCAATAATGAATTTCACGGCATCTATTAAACGCCCTGTCGCGTCAACGTCACCGGTGAGTAGTGGTGTGCACGCATCGATATTGACTATTTGATAAGGCCCACCTTTAAGCAACTCATTGTGAGCTGAAGATCCCATATGGACTATGCCCTGAAGGGCAACTTTATGAACGTCAGAGCCTGGAGCCACAACATCGTTATTAGATGCCCTGAACTGGCTTATATTTTGCCGGAGGCGTATTTGTTGGTTGTCTGTATCAGTGCAGAATCCAGTATAATGTAGTTTGACACCCATCTCTGCACACAAATCAATCATAAGGCGAATGTCGATTAAATCAGGGCCAGGTAACGTGAGGTATTTTAATGGAACATTTCCTTGGAAATAACCACGACACTGTAGGTCTTCTACTCTACTTCTGGAATGATGAATCCATTGTTTTCCGCGTACGAACTGCTTCCGGGGCTTATGCCACGGCATGTATTCCAATAACAAAGGTGGTACTAGATCGGTATCAGGGTTTGTGACACCTTCTTCTAAAGATTCATCATCCGACATTATTTGCTCATTTCTTTCACAAGCTTAATAAGATCGGAAATTAAAGAGGCGCGTTCGGTGGGATTCAAATTAGTGAGAACGCCATATGCTTCAAGGATCGTCGCGAAGCTGGTTTCCCAGTCAAAATCATTCACATCAAATTCGTCATTTGTGGGCCAAGAAATTTGCGTGTCAGCAACCATAGTTGAAAATAGGCCCTTCTCTTCATCCTTGACTACCTTAGGGGTAGGTATTGCGTAGTTGGTGCCTCTTCGTTCCTCCCAAACGGCCCTAATATGTTTTTGCTTTGCCTTAACCATCGCATCGGTTTGATTAGCAACCTTCGCTTCTCGATGCTCTCTCCCTATTTTCTTATGACGTGTGGCAAATTGCCGAAAAGCATTATGAAGCCATTTTTGAATGTAAAGGTAATGGGGGTGGCTCGAATTAAATGATTCGCGGTCAATATTTACAGCGCCATCTAATCCTTCTTGGACAAATATTTCGCACGTTATCTGTCGCTTTCTAGTTTGTTCAGAGACCTTATATGACAAAAATTCTGGGTCAAAGAGGGTGCCGCTGGCGCCATTAATTCGTACTAGAGCACCAATACTTTCCTTTGGGACGATTTTGGAATTCCAATACAGGTAAGCTTCAAATGATAGCTCCCCCCCCGTACGGGTCTCATCCACGCCTTTAAAAACAGATTGAGCCTTACCAACAAATAACATTGGCTTTTCTAAGTCTTTCGAGCCGTGCAACTCATCATCAATAAGAACGGGCCGTTTGAGGTTTACTCCATCAATCAAAATAGAGAAATTTTCCTCATTACGAATTTTATTCTCAGTTAGATCATATGCCTGTCCAATTGTTTGATCTGGCATCACTTTGATGGGTATAGCCGCACCCTTTGGGTTGTTTGATAATTCAAAAAAACTAATATTCGCAGCTCCTTCGATATTGAAGGGGTGCTCTCCGATATATGGCAGTGGGGCACATAGGCTAAGCCGCCAAATCATCTCAAGATAATTATCAAAGTGCGATAAATCTTTTTGTTCTCGCAATGATGCTTTCTCTTCAATTGCAGCTTCAAAAAGTTTTTTGAATTTATCATCGGGAGTATCTTTTTTAAGCCATGGTAAAGCTGGTACGGCTGCAATTATTTTAGTGGGCCCAACCTGACCAATATGATAGCTAGGGGGCTTCAGTATTTCTATTTGGCCTAAAGTGTCATCCTCAACTTGTTCGGCAATTGTTTCCCAAACATCAGCACTCTGAAGTTTCCTTCTCACCGCTGGTAATATGGAAAAGAGAACTATTGTTGTCCCATGGGCATCAACATCAGGGTCCACCTCTGAATGGACAAAGTAAGAGCCGCTTGAATGTTCCTTTGCATCATCTTCTATAAGTTCATTCTCTTTATATGAATGGATACTAATAGTTGCTGAGACTAATTCTTTTTTCCCTTTAGTTCTTGAAATAATTTGAAATTTATTGGTGAGTTGGGCTACGGCAAAAAGCCCTATACCAATTTTCCCGATTAGCTTACGCCCTCCGGGGCTTTTTGTAGGATCCTCTTTAGCGACTGTACCCAAGTCCTTTCCTGCCGCCGTTCTCTTAGAGCTTCCTCCAATATTCTCTAACAGGTGCGCTAATGTCTCTGAAGACATTCCATTGCCATTGTCGATAACCTTAACTTCTTCAAAGAAGGGGTAATCTGTGTCTATTGAAACACGAGTGGCATCAGCATCATAAGCATTGGATACTAACTCTCGAAATGCTGACCAAGGTTCGCGGTAGATGCCATCTGTCACACGTGCGATAATTCTATCGCTTGTTAGGAGTTGTCCTGAGACGGCCTTTCCTGTTGAGGCCGATTCACGAATTCTATCGCCTAAGTCAGAATTTTTTGAATTTGAAGCCAGTTTTTGCTCTCAGTTCAATCTGATTGTGTCTAATGTAAATAACATGCCTCTTCTAACAAGGCATAAATTTTAGCATATTTGTTCGCTGCCATAATTTTTATCACTGGCATTTATTCCGCAAGGTGTCATTAAAATAGATTTTTTTTAAGGAACTGTTTTTAGATATCTTAGGTAATCATGGATGGCGTGATATTTACCAGTCTTATATGTCGTGACGTAGAGTGCATTGCAATTCTACCTTTTTCCACTCCTTGCCTGATAAGGCGAAAGGTCATGCTTTAAGCGCGCATGAAGTGTGGGAACATGTGTGGGAACGGCGATATAAAATATTAATATATCGCATATATTACAATGCAATACGCAATAAAAATGGCGGATGGGGAGGGATTCGAACCCCCGGGACGCTCACACGCCCGCTGGTTTTCAAGACCAGTGCATTCAACCGCTCTGCCACCCATCCGCGAGGGCGCAGGGCTAGCAAGGCTGGGTCGATACTGCAAGTCACTGCGTGTTAAAACGCACCTTGAAACGCAATATTTTGCATGATTTCAACCAGAAACGCTTGGTCATATTTTAGTAACCATGGCGTTTAACCCAAGATTCAGCGACATCACCTAAGGTACACCTCAATAAATGCCGGAAAATCGGTAAATTTGGGGTGGTGGAGCTGTTGGTTCCGATATTAGGAAGACCAGACATGGCGAGTATCAGGGATTTGGGTCATAGACTAATTCAGCTGAATAACGGGTTCCAGAGACGTATGCCTGGCCACAGCGTTCGCGCTTTGGGAGTGTTGATAGCGCTTGCCCTGGTCAGTGCCTGCAGCACTGGTCCGGTGAACTTGTCTGCCAGTGGCAGCCGCTGGGGCGCACCGGTTAATGCCAATGTGCGTATTGGCTATAAGAAGCGCCATCATTATAACAATCGCAATACGCCCACACCGGCCGTTGCCGGTAATGGGGCCCACCAAAAAATCGGACGTCCCTATCAAATTGCCGGGCGCACTTATGTGCCCGCCCGTCAGGATGATTATGACCGCAAAGGCGTTGCTTCCTGGTATGGCTCTAAATTCCATGGTCGTAAAACCGCCAATGGCGAACGGTTTGACATGAATGGCCTGAGTGCGGCACATACTACCTTGCCATTGCCCAGTCTGGTGCGGGTTACCAATCTGGATAATGGCCGCTCTATTATTGTTCGCGTGAATGATCGTGGCCCCTTTGTAAACAACCGCTTGATTGACCTATCCAAGGGCGCGGCTCAGGAGCTTGGCTATGTTCGTCAGGGCATTGCCAATGTGCGGGTCCAATATGTGGGTCCAGCAGTGAAAAGCCCCGGCAGGGTGAATGTGAGGCGGGCTTCAGCGCGGGCAAATGATGCCCGGATATGGCCGACGCCAGCATCAGCAAGGCCGGCAAGCGCCCGGCCCAAAGCCTTTGAAAACAGTTGGCCGGAAGAATCCAAAGATAAATACCAGATTGCTTTATCCAGACCACGGATTGCCATAGGTGGATGGTTTGTGCAATTGGGTGCATTCGGGGATCGGGACCGCGCCCAGAGGATTGCCGCCAATTTACACACAAGTGGTAAAGCTTCGGTGCAAACGGCCTGGGTCAACAACCGTTACATTCACAGGGTTCTGGTGGGGCCATATGATAAACGTAGCGGCGCCGAGCAACAGCGTTATGAGGTAGCCAATGCGGGCTTTCCAGAGGCAAGAGTGACCGAACAGCGCTAACAACCGTGGGGAACGGGGCGAAAGAAGCGGGTCCGGCGGGGAGGTCGGACCCGTTTTTTTATACTTCCAACTCTTCTATGGATTTGGCAATCCGGGCCGCCTGAGAATGCAAGACTTCCTTGTCTGCCGGTTTTCCCCGCCCATGGCGATCAAAGGGCTGGTCGACAAAGCGCGGGATAATATGAAAGTGCAAATGAAAAACGCTTTGCCCCGCCGGTTCCCCATTAAACTGGGTAATAATCAGGCCATCGGGGCTAAAGGCTTTTTCCACGCCTGATGCAATTTTTTTAACGCGCACAATGGCGTTTTCCAGAACCACGTCATCAGTATCTAATAAATTTCGCCCGGCCTTTTTGGGAAGCACCAAAGTATGCCCCGGTGCCTGTGGAAACAGATCCATAAATGCCAACACGTGGTCGTCCTCATACACCTTGCATGATGGCATTTCACCACGCAGAATTTTGGCAAAAATATTGTTGGGATCATACGTGCCATTCAAGCTCATCAGCTCTCTCCTTCAGACGATTAAGCGTTTAACCTAGAACACGTTCATATGCAGGTCCATCTGCCATGCCGCCTCAGAGATAGCGGCTGACCCAGGCGGCAATGACATTGGCCACATAGCGCGCGTCCTTTGATCGCGAGAGCAGGTGATCTGCATTATCAAGCGAGACATAGCTTTTGGGRTGYCTGGCGTGGGCAAAGATATGTGCAGCRTTYTCAATACCWACGGTTTGATCMSCCGGSGCATGCAWAAYCAACAAAGCGCGTTTTAAATTTATGATGGCTTCGTCCAGATTGTGGGAGCGCACATCATCTAAGAATTGTTTTTGAACCCGGAATGATCGCCCTGCCAATGTCACCTCGGCTTCACCATTTTTCTCAATATCGCAGATGGATGGCAGCATGTTGTTCAAGACATGAGACGGGTCAGAAGGTGCGCCAATGGTGGCAATGGCCCTGACTTCAGGCAGGTGATTGGCCACCGCTAATACTGCCGCCCCGCCAAGGCTGTGCCCGATAAGAAGCGCTGGTGCAGCCACGCGTGCTGCCAATGCCTCTGCCGCCAGGCGCAAATCTGCAATATTTGATGAAAAATTGGTATTGGAAAATTCGCCTTCTGAATTGCCCAGCCCGGTAAAATCAAATCGCAAAACCGCAAAGCCCGTCGCAGACAGGGTGCGTGCGATCTGGCGGGCTGCCAGTATGTCTTTGGAGCACGTAAAACAGTGCGCAAACAAGGCGGTAGCGCGAACATTACCCTCAGGCGTCTCCAGTAAGGCTGCCAGCCCAGCACCGTTATAGCCGGTAAAATCGAATTTGGTGGAAGCCATTCTCTATTCTCCTTTGAGGGGTAGAGATAGGCCTCCTGTGTCTTTGCGAAAAGGCGTGTGCGCATCAAGTGTTATCACATCTTGTTCAACCCTATACCTTTCATGTTTTAGATAAGATGAAACGGCATCGTGCAGTCCCGTATCTGCAAACCAGTGCGCGGAATGGGTCTTTATAGGCACATAGCCTCTGGCAATTTTATGCTCGCCCTGGGCACCAGCTTCCACTCGGGCCAGGCCCCGTTCTATGGCGGCCTCTACGGCCTGATGATAACACAACTCAAAATGCAGGCCGGGGCGATGATCCACACAGCCCCAATAGCGACCATAGAGAGCGTCACCACCAATAAAGTTCAAAGCGCCCGCAATCCAGTCCCCGTCTGCCTTGGCCAGAATCAGCAATATATCTTTATTCATGCGAGCATGAATCTCTTCGAAAAACTCGCGGTTCAGGTATGGTTGCCCCCATTTGCGCGCGCCAGTATCCAGATAAAAACGATAAAATGCATCCCAATGTTCGGGCTTTAGGTCATCGCCACTAAGGCGCTCTATTTTTATATCCTGGGCGGCGCGCTCTCTTTCTTTACGCAGGTTTTTGCGCTTGCGCGAGGATAGGGTTAGCAGGAACTCATTATAATTTGCATAGCCGGAATTGATAAAATGATATTGTATATCAATACGATGCACGAAACCTTGTTCGGTCAAAACCTTTATATCTTCAATATTGGCAAAGGTGACATGCACAGATGAGGCCCCACTTTCCTGTACGGCTCCTTGCAGGCCGGATGCCAGTATGGCGCGAACCTCATGATTCTCAGCCAATAACCGCAATCCCGGAACGGGCGTAAACGGCACTGCGGCCAGTAATTTTGGGTAATATTGGCCGCCGGCCTGCTCATACGCATGGGCCCAGTTATGATCAAAAACATATTCTCCCAGCGAGTGGCTCTTCAGATATAAAGGCACAGCCCCCAAAAGAGTTCCGTTCTCGTCTTCTGCCAACATGTGAAGGCCCTGCCAGCCTGTATCACCACCAACGCAGCCAGTTTCTTCCAATGCCTGCAAAAAGGCCCAGCGGATAAAGGGGTTTGCCTGGTCGGGAACGGGATTAGCCAGCGCATCCCACGCCGTTTCATTTATGGTCGCCAGTGATGGAATGAGACGCAGAGACGGGTTCGGCAAGATCTATTTAACCTCAAAAATCGCATCAACTTCTACAGCAGAACCCAAAGGCAGGTTAGGGCAGGATACGGCGGCGCGGGCATGGCGGCCAACATCTCCAAACACGTCCACCATCACATCCGATGCCCCGTTGATTACATGGGGAATATCTTCAAAGTCTGCCGTTGCATTAACGAAGCCCCCAAGGCGCACCACGCGGGTAATTGCGTCCAGATCACCATCCAGTGCCGCATTGGCCTGGGCGATCAGGTTCAGAGCACAAAGCCGCGCAGCCTTTTGTCCGGTTTCAAT
>NVTJ01000068.1 GCA_002401545.1 Alphaproteobacteria bacterium | reverse complement strand
AGGAGGATTGCGCATTGCCGCCCCGGTCGGATGACATACCGCGTCAGAAGCTGGTCCTGACGGTGGAGAAATATTTAAGGCTTTATAATATTATTCCCCTTTGAGTTAAAAATATTAAAATTAATATTGACTTATAGTTGCAATGGAAGCAATCTAATTCTCGAGTGTAGCTACTCAGAAATCTTGGCAACTCGTTAACACGATATATGTCATAAGATTTAAAGGCCGGGTTCGCCCGGTCTTTTTTCGTTATGGGGAATCAAATAAAACTGGCATTACTCTTGGGTTAAAGGCCGTATTGGTCCCCAAGCTCCTTGTCCTGTGCGGCAACAATCTTTGCCAGATCAACAATCACTCTGGCCTGTTTCCAGGTGGCATCATCCTGCATCTTGCCATCAATCATCACGGCCCCTGTGCCGTCCGGCATGGCGGCGAGAATTTTTTTGGCAAACAGCACCTCGCCCACATCAGGGCTGAAGACCTTTTTAGCAATGGCGATTTGTTTGGGATGCAGGGACCATGCGCCCACACAACCCATGAGGAAAGCATTGCGGAACTGGGCCTCACAAGCCGCAYCATCGGAAAAATCACCAAAAGGACCATAAAAAGCCTTCAGGCCGTAAGACATACAGGCATCGACCATTTTTGCCACCGTAAAATGCCACAGGTCCTGCTGATAAAAAGCCCGGGGCGCGTTGCCCCCTTTGTCATCCTCAAGAATACCGTAAAAAGGATGACCGCCGCCCACACGGGTAGTTTTCATGCCGCGCGAAGCGGCCAGGTCTGCGGGGCCAAGGCTCATGCCGTGCATACGCGGACTGGCGGCGGCGATCTCTTCCACATTGTTAACCCCCTGCGCGGTTTCCAACAGGGCATGGATCATAACCGGGCGGGTGATATTATGACGGGATTCAAGCTGGGCCAGCAATTGATCCAGATAGTGAATATCCCACGGCCCTTCCACTTTCGGCAGCATGATCACATCCAGCTTGTTGCCCACAGCCGACATAATCTCCGTCACATCATCCAGAAACCACGGGCTGTTCAGGCAATTAACCCGGGTCCAAAGACCAGTATCACCAAAGTCGTTATTTTCCGCCACTTCAATAAATCCAGCTCGTGCTTCTTCTTTCGCATCCGCCGGGATTGCATCTTCCAGATTACCCAGCAACACATCAACCTTGCCAATCATGTCAGGGATTTTACCGCGCATTTTTTCTATCTGCGGCGGGAAAAAATGGATCATCCGCTCTAAGGCAACCGGAATTTCCCGAAAGGGGGCCGGCGCACCAATGGACAGGGGTTTAAAAAAATCCTTGGGCGTTTTTCTCATGATATCAGGCTCCGCTTTTATGTCCGTTGCCGTAATCTATCACATTTACCGGTCTTGAATAGTGAAGTTTGATATATTTTTATTGCCCCCCGCACCCGATGGGAATAGGGTGGCAAAAATCATTGATTCTGGATCAGATTCAAGCCGTGAACAGCAAAGTAAAAACAGCAGACTTTATTATAATAGGCGGCGGCATTGCCGGTGCTTCCGCAGGCTTTGAACTGTGCAAACATGGCCGGGTCATCATCCTTGAAAAAGAAGGTCAGGCCGGATATCATACCACGGGCAGATCCTCGGCCATTTTTCAGAAAAGCTACAATAACGGTGACCCGCTGCTCAATATCCTTGTGCGGACGAGCGAAGACTTCCTGCGCCGGCCCCCGGAAGGATTTACCGGCCAGCCCTTGCTCAAACCCCGACCGCTGATCTATATCGCCACGGCAGAAAATCAGGATTCTCTGGATAGCCTTCACCGGAAACTGTCAGATATTGATGTCAAAACCCACTTCGTAAGCGGCGAAGAAACCCGCCAGCTTCTGCCTGTTCTGGCCCGAAAATATCAAGGCCGTATCCTCAGGGAGCAGGGGGCCGCAGACATGGATGTCACGGCCCTTCACCAGGGTTATCTGCGGGCTATAAAATCCGCAGGCGGTGACATCATTACCCGGGCCGGGGTCACGGGATTAGCCCGGACCGAAAATCACTGGCAGGTGACGACCGCAAAAAATAATTATCGCACCCCCGTCGTCATTAATGCCGCCGGGGCATGGGTTGATCAGGTCGCGGAAATGGCCAATATATCCCCTATCCATATCCAGCCCCTGCGCCGTACCGTGATTATGGTCGCGCTGCCGAAGGGAACCTGCCCTGACGGGTGGCCGCTGGTCATGGACACGGTTGAGGGCTATTATTTCAAGCCGGAGCAGGGCAAAATCCTGATGACGCCGGGGGATGAAAAACTCATGCCGCCGTCTGATGTGCAGCCGGAAGAAATCGACATTGCCTACGGCGCTCATTTTCTGGAAACAGCCACCCGGCTAAAGGTGGATAAAATTGATCATAGCTGGGCCGGACTGCGTAATCAGGTGGCGGACGGTCATCCGGTGGTGGGGTTTGACCCCGAAGCCACAGGCTTTTTCTGGCTGGCGGGACAGGGCGGCTTTGGCATCAAAACCGCCCCCGCCATGGGCCGGATAACCGCATCCCTCATCATGGGAAAAGGCCTGCCGCAGGATATGCTGGACCTTGGCCTGACAGAAGATCAGATTTCAGTTAAGCGGATAAAGTAGGGGGAAGTCTTATTTTTGTTGATGGGGGGATTTTTTTATTGATGGGGGATAACTCCCCCGTGCCGTGGGCACTCCCCCTCCTCGCATTAGCTCGGGCGGCCCTTGGCCTTGCCTCAGCCCATATGGGCTTCGGTTACTGAGTTCTTTACGGATAGAACACCAATAAGGGGGGAGCGAGCGGCGCGAGCGGGGGGAACTCAAGTAGTGAGCGGGTAGCGAACGATAGTTCCCCCCATCAACAAAAATAAGACTTCCCCCATTAATAAAAATCCCCCCTCACTAGAAAACTACCTTCCCGTCCTTGACCACCCCCACACAGGGATTACCACCGACCTGATACGCCAGTTCCGCCGGATGGCGGATGTCCCACAGGGCAAAATCGGCTTTCCTGCCCACCGCCAGCACCCCCCGGTCATCAAGCCCCAGAGCCCGGGCAGCATTCCGCGTGACCCCGGCGAGGGCCTCCTGTGGCGTCAGACGGAACAGAGTTGATGCCATATTGATCATCAGCGACAGGGAAAGCACGGGAGAGGATCCGGGGTTGCTGTCGCTGGCCACCGCCATGGGAACGCCGTGTTTCCGGAACAGGTCAACGGGCGGTTGATGGTCATCACGCAGCGTGTAAAAAGCCCCCGGCAGCAAAACCGCAACCATGCTCGCAGCGGCCATTTGTCTCACACCATCCTCATCCAGATACTCAAGATGATCCGCTGACAAGGCCCCGTATTTTGCCGCCAGTTTCGCGCCGCCACTATCACTCAATTGTTCCGCATGGAGCTTGACCGGCAGTCCAAGCTCGCGGGCCTTGACAAACAGTCTTTCGACCTGATCCCTACTGAAGGCAATATCCTCACAGAAGGCATCAACCGCATCGGCAAGATTTTCCTGCGCCACAGCCGCCAGCATATCCCCGCAAACATAATCCATGTACCCCTCAGAATCGCCATTAAATTCCGGGGGTAACGCATGGGCGCCAAGAAATGTGGTCACGACATCCATGCTCGGACCCTGCCCGAGTTTGCGCGCCACCCGCAACATTTTCATCTCATTTTCCAGATCAAGACCATAACCGGATTTGATTTCAACCGTCGTAACACCGCTTTTCTGTAATTGGGCCAGACGTTTTTCCGCCAAAAAATACAGCATATCCTCATCCGTCGCGCGCGTGGCCCGCACGGTGGACAGGATACCACCGCCTTCGCGGGCAATATCCGCATAACTCACGCCGGTCAGCCGCTTTTCAAATTCCGCCACCCGGCTGCCGCCATAGACAAGATGCGTGTGACAGTCAATAAGACCGGGAGTCATAAAATTCCCGCCACAGGATATCACATGAGCCTCCGCATAGGTGGTGGGCAAATCCGCCGCCCGGCCAAGCCAGACAATCCTGCCCGCCGTTACCGCAATCGCTCCGTCATCAATTAAACCATAGTCCCCAACCATGGTCAGCAGCGTGACATCTTTCCAGACCGTTGTCCGTTTTTTTCGTGACATATGATAAATCCTTATTGTATAGACAAGCTAACATGAAAAGCTGAAACAGGGGAAATAAAATTTATAATCCCTTGCTTTTTTTGCTAAAGTATCAATAGTGTGCATATTAATTGTATAGACAGGTTTGTATCAGATGGCAGACAACAGATTGAATTCGCGCCTTGTCAGGGCCGCCACGGGCACAAAACTCAGCGCCAAAAGCTGGGCAACGGAAGCACCCTTGCGGATGCTGATGAATAATCTTGACCCGGAGGTTGCCGAAAATCCGCACGCGCTGGTGGTTTACGGCGGCATTGGCCGCGCCGCCCGCAACTGGGAATGTTTTGACAGGATTGTCGAAAGTCTGAGAAATCTGGAGGAAGATGAAACCCTGCTGATCCAGAGCGGCAAGCCGGTCGGTGTTTTCACAACCCACAAAGCAGCACCACGGGTGCTGATCGCCAATTCCAATCTGGTACCCCATTGGGCCAACTGGGATCATTTCAATGAACTGGACAGAAAAGGCCTGATGATGTACGGCCAGATGACCGCTGGAAGCTGGATTTACATTGGCAGTCAGGGCATCGTGCAAGGCACTTATGAAACTTTTGTGGAAATGGGCCGCCAGCATTTTGACGGCGACCTGAAGGGCAAATGGATATTGACCGCCGGCCTTGGCGGCATGGGCGGCGCACAGCCTCTGGCCGCCACCATGGCCGGGGCATCTCTGCTGGCCATTGAATGTCAGTCGGACCGCATAAATGCCCGGCTGAACAACGGCTATCTTGATACAAGAGCCGAGACACTGGATGAGGCCATGGAAATCATCAGCCGCGCCACCGGTGAAGGCAAAGCGCTTTCCGTGGGGCTGTTGGGTAATGCGGCAGAGATTATACCCGAAATGGTCCGGCGCGGCATAAAGCCTGATGCCGTCACTGATCAGACATCGGCCCATGATCCGGTCAACGGTTATCTGCCCATCGACTGGACGGTGGACGAGTGGACAGCCAAACGGGAAAGCGATCCCAAAGCCGTTGATCTTGCGGCGAAAGCCTCAATGGCAGTTCATGTGAAAGCCATGCTCGACTATCATCACATGGGTATTCCCACCTTTGATTATGGCAATAATATCCGCCAGGTTGCTTTTGACGAGGGGGTTAAAAATGCCTTTGATTTTCCGGGGTTTGTACCGGCTTACGTGCGGCCGCTGTTTTGCCGGGGCATTGGCCCGTTCCGCTGGGTGGCGCTGAGCGGTGATCCTGAAGATATTTATAAGACAGACCAGAAGGTCAAGGAGCTGATCCCGAACAACCCCCATCTGCATAACTGGCTGGACATGGCCCGCGACCGCATCCCGTTTCAGGGACTGCCCGCGCGCATATGCTGGGTCGGTCTGGGCGAGCGGGACAGGCTGGCGCTGGCTTTCAACGAAATGGTCAGGAACGGCGAACTAAAGGCCCCCATTGTCATTGGCCGTGACCATCTGGACAGCGGTTCTGTCGCCAGCCCCAACCGGGAAACCGAAAGCATGAAAGACGGCTCCGATGCCGTATCCGACTGGCCTCTGCTCAATGCGATGCTTAATGTGGCCAGCGGGGCCACCTGGGTCAGCCTGCATCACGGCGGCGGTGTGGGTATGGGCTTTTCCCAGCATTCGGGCGTGGTTATTGTGGCCGATGGCAGTGATGACGCGGCGGCAAAGCTGGGCCGGGTTCTGTGGAATGATCCGGCAACCGGCGTCATGCGCCATGCGGACGCGGGATATGACATCGCCATAAAATGCGCCAAAGAAAAAAGCTTGAATCTGCCGATGATCAAGGACTAGGACATGAGCCATATATCTGACAATATTTTTACCATCCATCCGGCGGAAATGTCCCTTGGCGACCTGTGCAGAACTTATCGTTTAGACCATCAGGTCGCGCTGAATAAATCTGCCTTTCCTGAGATTGAACGATCGCGCAAAACTGTGGAGGACATCATTGCCGAGGGGCGCACGGTTTACGGCATCAATACCGGGTTCGGGCTTTTGGCCAGCACCAGCATCGCTGACGATCAACTGGAACAGCTTCAGACAAATCTGGTTCTGTCCCACAGTGTCGGGGTTGGTGATGACCTGCCCGATGAGGTAGTGCGGCTGATTTACATTCTAAAAATCTCGAGCCTCAGTCAGGGCTATTCCGGTATCCGCCCCTCAACCATCATCGCCTTCCTTGATTTTATTAATAGTGGCCTGATTGCCTGTATCCCGGAAAAAGGGTCTGTTGGAGCCTCTGGTGATCTGGCCCCGCTGGCCCATATGACGGCGGCCTTGATGGGCGAAGGATATGTGCGCTGCGAGGGGGTGAAAATCCGCGCCGCAGACGCCCTGAAAAAAGCCGGACTTAAACCGCTGGCCCTCAGCGCCAAGGAAGGACTGGCCTTCCTCAACGGGACACAGGTATCCACGGCGCTGGCGCTGGCGGGACTGTTCCAGACAGAGGATATTTTCGCCGCTGCGGTGGTTGCGGGTGCCTTAAGCATTGATGCGCTGATGGGAAGTATCGCCCCTTTTGATGACCGAATTCATGCTGCCCGCCGTCAGCCGGGACAGAGGGCGGTGGCGCCAAAATATCTGGAACTTCTCAAAGGCAGCGGCATCTTGCGCTCCCACGTTGACTGCGGTAAAGTACAGGACCCCTATTCCCTGCGCTGTCAGCCACAGGTCATGGGCGCCTGTCTCGACATCATCAATAATGCCGCCCGCACCTTACATATTGAAGCCAACGCCGTTACCGACAATCCGCTGATTTTTGAGGGTGGTGACGTGATTTCCGGCGGTAATTTCCACGCCGAACCGGTGGCTTTCGCCGCCGATACGCTGGCTCTGGCGATCTGTGAAATTGCCGCCATTTCCGAACGGCGGCTGGCCTTCCTGATTGATCCGAAAATGAGCAACCTGCCCGCCTTTCTGGTCAAAAACAGCGGCATTAATTCGGGCTTTATGATCGCCCAGGTCACGGCAGCGGCGCTGGTATCGGAAAATAAAAGCCTGGCCCATCCCGCCAGTGTAGACAGCATCCCCACCAGCGCCAATCAGGAGGACCATGTGAGTATGGCCACCTTCGGTGCCCGGCGATTATCTGATATGGCCTTTAACAGCGCCAGCGTTATCGCCATTGAATTGTTGGCCGCTGCCCAGGGTATCGACCTGCGGGCACCGGAAAAAACATCTGTGATGCTACAGGAAATGCAGGGTAAAATCCGGGGAAAAGTCGCCTTTTATGACAAGGACCGCTATTTTTCCCCCGATATTGAAGCCATTACCGCTTTGGTGAAAGAGGGGGCCTTTTCCACCCCGGTGATGGATATTCTGCCATCGGGAAGGCATTAATTATGCCTGCCTTTCATTTCGTTCAGGGCAACGGCCCGCTACTGGTCAGTATGCCCCATGTGGGAACTCATCTGGCCCCGGAAGTAGAAATGAACTTAAGCGAAAATGGCCGAAAACTCACCGATACCGACTGGCATTTGGACCGGCTGTATGATTTTCTGGAAAGTATCGGCGTTTCCACTCTGATGGCCCACCACAGCCGTACGGTTATTGACCTGAACCGGAGCGCAGAGGGGGGTGTTCTCTATCCGGGAAAGAGCGAGACGGAACTTTGTCCAACAACGGGCTTTGATAATCAACCGCTATATAAAGCGGGACGTGAGCCGGACAGACAGGAAATCCTGCGCCGGAAAGAAGCCTATTGGCAGCCGTATCATGACAAAATACGGGCGGAACTGGACCGGATCAGAAAGCAATATGGCTATGCCCTATTATGGGATGCTCATTCCATCCAGAGCCACGTCCCCCGCTTCTTTGACGGCCGCCTGCCGGATCTTAATCTGGGCAATGGTGACGGGGTAAGCTGTGCGCCTGAATTGGCACAGGGGTTATTGTCCATCGCCAGTTCATCACCCTATAGTGCGGTTCTGAACGGGCGGTTCAAGGGGGGCTATATCACCCGTCATTACGGCAACCCCGCGCAGGACATTCATGCCATCCAGCTGGAAATATCCCAATGCATTTATATGGATGAGGCCCCCGACTTTAAATTCAGGGAGGAGCGGGCCGCCGGGCTGCGGCCCACATTAAAATCCATGATGGACTGTTTTCTTACAGAACAACGTCGTAAAAAATAAAACCAACCCCTAGCGGCACCACAAAACGCACCAGCAGGAACCAGATTTTAAACAAGACAGAATCGCCCAGCCCCATTTCTTCCAGTGTCACCGACCGTTTGACGGACCAGCCCACAAAAATCGACACCATCATCCCGTTAAGCAGCATAAAAACATTGGCCGACAGGAATTCAATCACCCCTTCAATGGTCTTGCCCTCAAACAGCGGCAGGAAGCCCAGCGGATGAACGTCACTCAGAATATTATTGGACAGGGCGACAAAAACCCCCACAAACCACAGCACCGCGCCACAATAAATCGCCGCCCGCGCCCGCTTGAATTTACCCTCTTCCGATAATTCCGCCACCATGGGCTCCAGCAGGGAGATGGTTGAGGTGATGGCCGCAAAAGCCAGCAACAGAAAGAACAGAACCCCGAATATCTGACCAATGCCGCCCATGTCATTAAACACGATGGGCAAAGTGACAAACACCAGCCCCGGCCCCGCCGCATGATCCACCCCGAAAGCAAACACGATGGGGAAGATGGCAAAACCGGCCAGCAAGGCAACAGCGGTATCGGCAAAAGCCACCCCCACTGCCATTTTGGGAATGGAGATATCACGGGTGAGGTATGAGCCATAAACCATGATGGCCCCGCTGCCCAGTGACAGGGAGAAAAATGCCTGTCCCGCCGCCATCAGCACCAGTTTCGGGGTAATTTTGGAAAAATCAGGTTCAAACATAAAGGTAACGCTTCTGGCAAAGTCACCGGTAATTGAGGCATAAAGCACCAGGATGATCAGGATGATAAACAAGGCCGGCATTAAAATCTTCACCGTGGTTTCCAGACCGGACTTCAAGCCACGGGCGACAATGCCAACGGTAATGCCGATGGATAATGTCATCCAGAAAACAAGTTTGACCGGGCTGGCCAAAAGCTCCTGAAACATCCGGGCAGATGCACCTTCTTCCAGATTATTAAAGGTGCCGATCCCCATGCCAAAAGCATAATCAAGGGTCCATCCGGCCACCACAGAATAGAAAGTCAATATACCCATGGGCACCAGCAGATATGACCAGCCAACGGCGTCCCATAATTTCTGGACCCTGGACCCGCCAAAACTCTGCATGGCCCCCAGCGGCGGTTTTTGCGAACTGCGTCCGATCATAAGTTCTGACATCAACAGTGGAATACCAAATACAATAACAATGGCCAGATATATCAGCACAAAAGCACCGCCGCCGTTTTCGGCAACAACGTAAGGAAACCGCCAGATATTGCCCAGCCCCACGGCACTGCCAACAGCAGCCAGAAGAAAGGTAAATCCCGATGACCAATGTTCATGTTTTGCTGGTTGCATGTTTTAAATCCCTATTTTTTATCATTTATTATAGTGTGAAAGGCATATTGACCCATGATATTCCTGATGTCGCGAATTCTTTCTTCCGGCACATTTGAAACCCTTGTCACAGTACCATATGTTTTGTCAGCTTCCACCGAAATATTCAGGCCCGGCCCGAAATCCGCCAACGCCGCTAAAGTCGCCCGCCTGATGGCATCCTGTTTCAGGGCGGGCTTGAATATTTTACCCACCGCCGTCAGCGGCAAGTCATCTATGAGATATATCTCCTTTGGCACCGCCGCCCGTTCGGCAATATGGTTTTTGGCGAATTCAAGCAAGCCGGAAATATCACGGTCTGCACCCGTCTCAAGCACCACGTAAGCCACCGGCACTTCCCCGGCATAGCTGTCCGGCTTGCCAACGGCGGCAACCGCCATAATGTCATCATGGCGCATCAGGGCATTTTCAATCATTGCCGGATCAATATTATGCCCGCCCCGGATGATCAGTTCCCTGGTCCGGCCCGTGAGCCAGAAATAACCCTGTTCGTCCTGCCGCCCCATGTCACCGCTATTGAACCAGCCATCGGCAACCCATATCTGCCGGTTGGCCTCTTCCTGAAGATAGCCGCTGAAAACATTCGGCCCCTTGAGTACAACCGTGCCGATTTCATCCGTTTTACAGTCCCGAAGATAATGACCTTCAGCGTCAAGAATCACCGTCTTCATCTGCTGATAGGGCAGGTGAAACCCGACTGACCCCCCCCGGCGTTCGCCGTACAGGGGATTGCAGCTGCTGACGGCGGCGCCCTCGGTCATGCCATAGCCTTCGAGCAGAACAAGTCCGGTGGCACCCTCGAATTTTTCTATCACATCACAGGGCATGGGGGCCGCGCCACAGATAGCAACCCGCAGTGAGGAAACATCCGCACCCCCCATGTCTATCCGTAACAGACTGCTATAAACCGTCGGCACTGCGCTGAAATATGTCACCCGGTATTTTTCAACAATTTTCCAGAAATTGGGAATGACCTCCGGCGTCCGGAACCCTGCCGCCGTGGCAAGCAGCACCGTTGCCCCCGTCATAAAGCAGGCAAGGCCGGTTAAAAAAGCCCCGTTCACATGAAACAGGGGCAGGCCGCAAAAGCTGATATCTTCAGATGTCATGCCGATGGCCAAACCTGTCATCCGGGCGTTGGCAATTTCATTATAGTGACTGTGACGCGCCAGTTTGGGCAGACCCGTCGTCCCGCCGGTATGAAACAGGGAACAGACATCATCCCGGTGAAATACCCGGCCGCTATCTAGCCGGTCATCGGCGTAATGATCAATGACATCATCGTAAAATATAACATCATCCCCCGGGTCTGCCCCTGAATTATTACCCAATTGAATGATATGCTTCAGACTTGGCACATGGTCTTTGATATGTTTAATTTTTTGCCGGATATCCCTATCCGCAGGAATGACCAGTATTTTTGACCGGGCGGCATTCATGATGCCCGTCATATGGTCCCTGTCCAGCATGGGATTGACCGGATTGGCAATTCCGGCGGCCTCTGCCCCCCACAGAATATAATGGGTTTCGGGCAGATTGGGCAAAATATAAGAAACCACATCGCCGGACCCAACCCCCAGGTCATGGAACAGATTAGCGGTCTGTGTCACCCGGCCGACAAAGAAGGCATAGGAAATATCAACAGCCTTTTCATCCATACCCCCGGTTTTCAAAAAATGAAACACCGGTTTTTCAGGTGACTCGCGGGCAGCCCTGCGGATCACATCATAGGTGGACTGAAGCCCCCTGAGGCGGTGTTCCAACGGCGTATCTTCAAGACGTTCAATATCCTGAATGGTTTTTATTTTAATATATCCCTCCCTTTTTGATACAGCATAACGTCATTTCCTGTCCCGGACAATATATAAGCAACGCCCCGGATTTTATCTTGAAATTTAACGGTTTCTCTGGCATTTTCGGGGCATGGATACGATGGATCAGAAATTAATCAACCTGCTGAAAAATAATGCCAGGGAAAGCACGACGGCACTGGCGCGGATGCTGGGTCTGTCGCGTTCCACAGTACATGACCGGATTTTGCGTCTTGAAGACCGGGGCATCATCGCAGGCTATACCATTCGCCTGAACGCAGACTATAACAAACGTCAGATCACAGCCCATGTGCTGATGCAGTTGAACCCCAAATTCGCTGATCAGATATTACAGAGCTTAAAGAAAATGCCGCTGATCAAAGCGGCATATGCCGTCAGCGGTATTTATGACATGATCGTTCTCGTCAAGGCTGAAACCACCGGGGAAATCGATAAAACCCTTGATGAAATAGGCCGGATGGAAGGGATCAAAAAAACCACCTCCTCCATCGTACTGTCAACAAAATTTGAACTCTAGAGTCTTTTCAGTGTAGCGGCCGTCAGGTCATCCTTAAGCGGTCTGACCACCAGCATATCAAAGCTTTTCAACAGCCGGTCAAGAAAGTTCTGACCTTCGGCAAGATGAGCATTTGCCGACTGGCATATGTCCACAAAATACGCCTCGCCAATCATCCGGCCTTTCTGATCAAGGCTTTCGGTCAGCACATCGCTGTAAAGAAAAAGCAACTCGCCTTTTTTAAAGGGAACAGCATGTTCCACATAAGTCGCATCCTCAATCATGCCAAGCGGAAATCCCGTGGGGTCCAGACGGGTGACCTCACCCGTATCAGAGCTTAGGATCAACGGCGCCGTCGATGAGGCTGATACATATAGGAAACTATCCTTTTTAACATCAATAACACCACATAACAGAGTCGCATATTGCTCTACGGGAAGCAGTCCGAATAGATCACGGTTCAGAGATTCTATGTTTTTCGTCAGGTAACGATTCTTTATATGCTCAGATTTAAGATAGCTTGTGATCAATGAGTGAAGCCGGAATGTATTCAAGGCCGCTGATACCCCGTGGCCGGAAAAATCCACTATGTAAATTAAAATACGGTCTTCATCCAATGTGTCAATGCCCCAGAAATCACCGCCCAGTTCATCGGAAGATTCAGAGTGGCAGGCAATTTCCACCCCGTGGCTTTCTGAAATTTCATTCAGGCGGGATAGGGCGGGCAGAAGGGCATACTGCATGGACCGGGCCTCTTCCAGGTCACGGGTCAATCGCCGGTGATATTGCGTTAACCCCTTCACCATCCGGGTATATTTCAAATGCATATAAACCCGGTTCTGAACCTCCCTTTCGGAAACGGGTTTGGGGAAAATATCCGTGGCCCCGGCATCATAAATCTCGGCCCGCTCCTCCGGACTGTTTTTGATGGTATGGGCAATGATCGGCGTATTTTTGAATTGCCCCATTTCCCTTAACTGACGACAGACTTCCAGCCCGTCAATATTCGGCATCAGTATATCCAATATAATCATATCCGGTATCAGGTCCCCGGCCTGCTGCAAGGCTTCGCGGCCATCGCTGGCAAAATGCAGATTTTTGAACCCATCCTGGCGAAGAATAATGGCGATCAACTGACAATGAAGTTCGTCGTCGTCAACAATAAGAATCACACTGTCAAGGACGTCTGCCCACAGGGACTCTCCCGCGTCTGAACCTGATGGTTTATGATGTATTGGCAAAGGGGACACGACGTGAAGCTAACCCTGCACAATGTCGAACATCTGGTCAAAGCGGGCCACCGTGAACATGCGCATAACCTGTCCTTGCGGCGACTTCAGAGTCAGGTGAGATGATGTTTTTGAAATCTCGTCCCGGACCAGTAACAACATTCCCAGTCCCGCAGAATCAATGAATTCCACATCAGATAAATCAACAATATTACTGTTCGAACGGCTTGTCACCATATGCCTGACCAGTTCCCGGAAATCATCCAGATCGGAAAAAGTGATTTTCTCACTCAATCTTGCTTCAAATATGTCTTCTGTTATATCGATTTGATATTTCATGGAAAATCCTCACGTTAAAAAAGTTCAATGTCAGTAAAATTCTGCGTATTATCACGCCCTGTCTCACCGGTATCCTGGCGGACCCCCATAAACATTCTCAGAATGTAATTCTGATCCAGCTCCCGATGATCCGCCTCTTCGATCATTCTGTTCAGAATAGTTTTATTGTCTTCTGAAATAGCTGTTTTTTCTTTTATACGACCGGATTTTTGGTTGTTTTCTATGGTTTCGGACAGGTTTGTCAATATATTAAGGGCCGCCGATATGGCCTGCATA
>NVTJ01000067.1 GCA_002401545.1 Alphaproteobacteria bacterium | reverse complement strand
CTTAAAAAACTGGGCGATGGCATGCTGGTTCTGATGGATACGGTCAAAGACCCCCTGATTAGGCTTCAGAAGCTGGGCATGAGATATGTGGAGTTTGCGGAAATTTATCCCGCCCATTTCAAGGTCATGTTTGAATATGATTTGAGTGACTATGATAAATATTGCGCACTTCATGAAGTTTCTGATAATAGTTTCCAGTGTCTTCAGGATACGGTGAATGAATGCCTGGCCCTGCCGGGCGCCCGTGCGGTTGATCCCTCGGTCGCCCAGTTCGGAGCTTGGTCCATGGTGCATGGGCTATCGGTATTATTAATGAACCAGTCCCTGATGGAACATATGAAGGAAGGTCATTTCGAGAATTTGGGCGATAGAAAACAAATCGCTGAACAGGTCTCAAAATTCTTCTGTAATTCTCTGATAAAATAAGGAAATATTCAGTGTCCATATTAAAACGCCTGAGCAATATGCTCAGGGAAAATCCTGTTCAGACAACAGGGAAAGTTGAAAGTGAAAAACTGGCTGCTGCCGTCCTGATGGTGGAAGTGGCTGCCCATGACGGGCAGATATCACGCACCGAACGGGAGCATATCCTGCATCTTCTGGAACATAAGCTGGGTTTGTCCGCCACAGAGGCGCTGGAACTTTTTGTCGAAGCGATTGCCACCCAGAATGAGTCTAATCATATTCTGGATTTCACCCGGAAGATAAAAGATCATTTTGACGAGACCGGACGGGAGCATATTCTTGAGCTCATGTGGGAAGTGGTTTTCGCCGATGGAAAAGAAGACCTCTATGAAAGTAATCTGCTGCGCCGGGTGACGGGGTTGCTTTATGTTTCTGACAAGAGAAATGGTCAGATCAGGAAAAAAGTGATGACCCGGCTAAAATTGAATTAACAATCAGTTTTTTTCTGAAAATCAGTTTTTTTGGTTGTATCCTGTTTCATAGATGTTTATGCAGGTTTGTGGACATTATGTGGTCCCGTTCAGGCAAAAGGAATAAGGAGAAAGCCATGACCTATCTGGTCACAGAGGCATGTATCAAATGTAAATATACAGATTGTGTGGAAGTCTGCCCGGTGGATTGTTTTTATGAGGGTGAAAACATGCTGGTGATTAATCCTGATGAATGTATTGATTGCGGCGTTTGTGAGCCGGAATGCCCGGCAGAGGCCATTCTGCCGGATACGGAAGACGGCCTGGAAAAATGGTTTGAGATCAATGAAAAATATGCAGCGGTCTGGCCAAATATTACCGAAAAAACGGACCCGTTGCCGGGGGCCGATGATGCACAGAATGAGAAAAACAAACTTGCTGCGTTAAGTGAGAAGCCTGGGGCCGGCACCTGATTCCTGCTAAAATCAAGTTGTTATATTCGGGATTAGTTCCAGATAATAGGTGCAAGTGCTCTCTCTGTCAGGAGGGGGTGTGATTTTCAGGTGCATTTTTCCTGAAAATATGTTACATTGCCCTGATCATAGAGCATGTGAACTTATTTTATTAAGGCCTTGTTTCAAATAATTAATCCCGTATGAGGGTTTTTGCTGTCAAATCTTTGGAGGTTTGGCAGATGCTTTATGTGCGGGTTTTGTGATGTTTAAGACTTTATTTACCATAATTCTAACATATTTTATGTTATTATGGTTTGGCGTAAAAATGTTACGAAGTTTGATATTTCGTAATCAGTTTGGAGTTATAATTTTAAGATGGCTAAAGAAAAGAAAATGGCCTTTGCCACGGGTGAGCATATCGTTTATCCAAAGCATGGCGTTGGTGTCATTACGGAAATCTGTGAACAGGAAATTTCCGGCATGAAACTGGAACTCTATGTTATCCGCTTTGAAAGCGAGAAAATGACACTTCGGGTTCCGACAAACAAGGCCGAGCCTTCGGGTATGCGTGGTTTGTCAAGCCCGATGATCATGGACAAGGCCTATACCACCCTGAAGGGCCGGGCCCGTGTGAAACGCACCATGTGGAGCCGTCGGGCACAGGAATATGAGGCAAAAATCAATTCGGGTAATCTGGTTCATCTGGCCGAAGTGGTTCGGGACCTGCACCGGAGCGGTGATCAGACGGAGCAGTCCTATAGCGAGCGGCAGATATATGAATCAGCCATAAGCCGGTTGGCCCGCGAAGTTGCTGCTGTTGAAGAAATTGCTGAAAAAGATGCCATGATAAAATTGGCGGAAGTTATGACGGCTGCCTGACTTGATCGTTGGAAAAATATTTGATATTTGAAAGGGCCTGATATTATGCGGGCTCTTTTTCTTATTATGACCGGCGGCCTGCCAGCGGTTAAAAAACGGGATGATGTGATTGTCAAAGGATGTGACTGACCTGTCAAATATGGATGCTGAAAAATTCGGCTGCCTCGACCGGGCAAAGCGAATTTGGGCTGTGGGGGCCATTCATGGCGAGACAGAGGCTCTGAAGGCCCTGCACGGGGAACTTCTTCCCCGCTTTCAGACGGGTGACAGGCTGGTTTATCTGGGTAATTATTTTGGTGACCGGCTGACGGCAACCAAAATACTGGATGAATTGCTCATTACCCGGCGCAAGCTGATGGCGGCGGAGGATATTTCGGAACCGGATGCATTTGTTTATCTGCGGGGGGCACGGGAAGAGATGCTGACCAAGCTGCTTCAGTTGCAATTCGCCCAGAATCCGTCAGAGGTTATGGACTGGCTTTTAACTCACCACATGGGGGGGGTGATGGAAAGTTACGGCACCAAGCCCGCTATGGCACGTGCCATAGCCCGCGAGGGAACTGTATCCATTTCCAAATGGACCAGTGACCTGCGCCGCAGGATAAATAACCATCCTGGTCATGCGGCTTTGCTCAACAGCCTGCGGCGGGCGGCCTTTACCAGAGAGGGCAGTTTGTTATTTGTTCATGCTTCTGTTGATATTTCCCGGCCCCTGAATATGCAAAAGGATAATTTCTGGTGGGATAATGGCCGTTTTGACGACATTAATGCCGCCTATTACGGTTTTTCGCGCATTGTGCGGGGTTATGATCATGCCAACAGGGGGCTGCGCCTGAACCATCCAAATACGGCGACTCTGGATGGGGGAAGTGGCCGGGGCGGGACCTTGAATGCGGTATGTTTTTCGCCGGAAGGGGATGTGAGGGATCATCTGTCTGTTCATTCCGGGTAACTTTTGCGATAAAGGCCCTTTAATTTGAGATCAAACTGATTTTGACATATCGCTTTTCCGTCATCTTTCCAGTATATTGATACTTGGAAGATATCACATATATATAGTAACGAACTACGGAACCTGTAGAGCTAAAAATAGACTGCGGGTTAAAGGATACTAAAATGAAGAGAACCAGATGTTTGGTCCTTTCTGTTTCTGTGATAGCTCTGGCTTCATGTGCCGCAGTGCCGGTAACGGATAAGAATCTTCCCTTCGCGGATATTTCCAGAAACTGGAGCGCCCATGACAAGGCGTCGTCTGAGGTGCAGGATGGCTGGCTGAATGACCTTGAAATGGTGGAATTATCGGATTTTGTTGCAGAAGTTCTGGCCAATAACCCGGATTTTCAGGCCACGGCTTACCGTATGGAGGCCGCCGGATTTAACGCAGGCATCACCCGGGCAAACCTCTATCCTACCTTGAATGCCAATTTAGGGGTCAGCCGCCGGAGTATCCAGAATCCTTTCATTCCCAGTAACAATGTTTCGACCGGGCTTAATGCCAGTTGGGAAATTGATCTCTGGAGCAGATTGTCGGCCCAGAGAGGGGCGGCGGATTCGGATTATGCTGCGGCACGGCATGATCAGGAAGGGGCCAGGCTGTCCCTGGCGGCACAGGTGGCACAAACATGGTTCGATGCCATGGAGGCAGAATCACAGGTGGAACTGGCAGTCCGGACAGTAGAAAGCTTTGAACGGGCGGTCCGGGTGGTTGAGAAACGCTTTGCCAGGGGTTTGAGTACCGGCCTTGACCTGCGTCTGGTCATGAGTAATCTGGAGGCCGCGCGCGCCAGCCTGAGCAGCCGGCAGGATCAACTTGGTCAGCAGAAGCGCCGTCTTGAAATATTGGCTGGTCGTTATCCGGCGGCATTGATTGTGGCCTCTGGCGAAATTCCGGATCTGGATACAGATGTGCCGGCGGGCTTGCCGATGCAATTGCTGGAACGCCGTCCGGACTTGCAGGCGGCCAAGGCACGGTTATTATCCGCCGGTTATAACAGCAAGGCCGCAGGCAAGGCGTTGCTCCCGTCCCTGACCCTGACGGCAAGTGGTAATAACAGCAGCCAGGGCTTCAGTGATTTACTGAATTTTGATAATATATTCTGGAATGTACTTGGCAGTATTACCCAACCCATCTTTCAGGGTGGCCGGTTACGCTATGCGGCCAAGAGCGCCAAAGAATTATTTGAGGCGGAAAAACGGGTTTTTGCTTCTACGCTGCTCACCGCTTTCAGAGAAGTAGAAGATGCCCTGTCCAGTGAAAGGGCCTTGAAAGAACAGGTGATATATACGGGAAAAGCGGCGATGAATGCTATTGCCGCAGAAAAAGTGGCGTTAGACCAATATGGCCGGGGACTGATCAAAATTTCCGTTTTACTGGATTCGCAAAGACAGAGCCTGGCCCAGCAAAGCCAGCTTATCTCTGTTAAGAAGCAACGTATCAATAACAGAATATCACTCCACCTTGCCTTGGGGGGCGATTTTATCATTCCGCAGAACATTCAGAATATGACAATAAATAACAGTCAATCAAAGGTTAGGATCGGTGAAGGAGGCGCATCATGAGAATTTCAAAGAAAATTCTCTCAGTCATGCTGCCTGTGATCATTGTGGCTGGCTCCGTTGCCATAAGTGTAATTTTGGTGATGGCCAAGCCGGAGCCGGAGAAAAAGCCGGTGGTTGAAATAGCCCGTCATATTCGTGCGGTTGTGGCCCATGCGGGGCGGGTTGCCCTGACCGTGAAAACCCAAGGTACGGTGGAGGCAAAGCAGGCCATAGAACTGGTGCCCCAGGTTTCCGGCCAGGTGGTCTATGTCTCGGAAAAATTTGTTGCCGGCGGCTTGTTCAGAAAGGGCGAAGTGATCCTGCGTCTGGACTCGCGGGATTATCAGTATGCGGTGACTTCTACGGCGGCCAGAGTGATCGAAAGCCAACAGATTCTGGTGCGCGAACGGGCTGAAGCCGCCCTTGCCAGACAGGAATGGGAAGAACTTGGTCAGGGTGTCGCCTCGGACCTGACCCTTCGCAAACCCCAGCTTGCCGATGCGGAAGCCAAGCTGGCGGCGGCAGAGGCCAACCTTCGGGTGGCGCAGCTCAGTCTGGAGCGCACGGAAATTCGCGCGCCTTTCAATGGTCTGCTTACCACTAAAAATGTTGATTTTGGCCAATTTATATCTGTCGGAACCAATGTGGGGAAACTCTATTCCACCGATATTCTGGAAGTGCGTCTGCCCATGTCGAGCAAGGATTTGTCCCAATTTGATATTGCCGGGCTGCAATCCGGCAAGGCCCGGCTTGAGGTCACATTGACGGGTCGTTTCGCTGATCAGACAAGCCAGTGGAAAGGTAAAATTGTCCGCACCGAAGGGCTGATTAACACCAAAACACGTATCATGTATGTGGTGGCCCAGTTGCGCGGTAATCAATTGCTGTCAGTGGACGGCAAACTGCCCATAAGCATCGGCCAATTTGTTGCCGCAGAAGTCGAAGGCCGGGTTTATGACACGGTCTTTGAACTGCCGCGCGCAGTGCTGCGTCAGGGCAATCAGGTTCTTGTGGTTGATCAGGACAATAAATTACTGACCCGGATGGTCAAAGTTGTTGAATCCAACCGGGACTATGTGGTGATCTCCACGGGGCTTGAAGAAGGTGATATTGTCAATAAATCACAGCTCGCTGTCGATGTGGACGGCCTTCTGGTGAAATATGATCTGGGGTCAGGAGAACAGTCATGAGCGGTATCATGAAATGGTTTGTCCATAACTCTGTTGCCGCCAATCTGTTGATGTTCATGTTGCTTGTTGGTGGGCTTGTGGGTCTGCAAAAGGTCGGCAAGGTGAGTTTTCCGGTTCTTATCCCCCAACAGATTGAGGTGTCTGTGGTTTATCTGGGGGCGGGTCCCGAAGAAGTGGAAGAACGGATCATTATTCGTATCGAGGAGGCGGTATATGACCTTGACGGGGTGAAACGGGTGCGGTCAACGGCGCGTGAAGGCATCGGTACGGTGACCATCGAAGGTGTTGATGATTATGATATGCAAAAGCTGCTCAATGAGGTGAAGTCGCGGGTGGATTCCATTAATACCTTTCCCGGGCTTTCGGAACGGCCTCTGGTCAGCCAGCCGGTGTTTAATAATACGGTGATTCAACTGGCCATTGCGGCGAATATACCGGAAAATGAACTTAAGGAACTGGGCCGTGAGGTACGCAATGAACTGGCGGCGCTCAAGGGGGTCAGCCGGGTTGAGCTTGATGCCACGCGCCCTTACGAAATTTCCATCGAAATTGATGAATTCRCCCTGCAGAAATATGGCCTGAGCTTTGATGAGGTGGCTCGGGCTATTTCCCGCACATCGGTTAACATGCCAGCGGGTAAAGTGGATAATGATTCAGGAAATATCCAGATCATGACCCGGGGTCAGGGCTATACCGGCGAAGATTTCGAGAATATTGTTGTTTTGCGCAATGAAGACGGCACCCGCGTGCTGCTCAGGGATGTGGCCACAGTTGTTGATGGTTTTTCCGAAGACAAGTTTATGGCTCATATTAACCGTAAAAATGCTATTCTGCTGCGGGTTAATTCAGGCGCAAACCCCAATGTTGTCGCGATCAGTGAAGTGGTGACAGATTATGTGGAAAATATCCTGAAGCCCAGATTGCCCGAGGGCGTTGAAGCTGTCATCTGGCTTGACAATTCAAAAGGCTTTAAAAGCCGGGGCAGCACGCTGATGAGTAATGGTCTCAGCGGTCTTGTTCTGGTGTTTCTGGGCCTGATGCTGTTTTTGACCCCGCGCCTTGCGGCCTGGGTTGTGGTTGGTATTGCGGTATCTTTCATGGGAACCTTTATGTTCCTGCCCTTTACCGGTGAAACCCTGAATATGCTGGCCATGTTTGCCTTCATTCTGATTTTGGGGATTGTGGTGGATGATGCGATTATTATTGGCGAGAATATTCACCGGGAAAACCAGCGCGGCGTCACGGGTGAGAAGGCTTCTGTACTTGGGGCGACCAAGGTGGCGAAGCCGGTTATTTTCTCGGCCCTGACCACGATGATCTTTTTTGCGCCTTTGGCTTTGGTGCCAGGGGATACAAAGCAATTTACCACCGTTATTGCTATTGTTGTTATTTTAACACTGACCTTTTCCCTCATTGAAAGCCTGTTGATATTGCCAGCCCATCTGCGTCACGGCGGAGAAATAAAACCGGGCCTTCTGGCTAAATTATTCACCAGAGTTGGTCTGACAAAATATGTCAATATTGCCAGAGGATACGCTGATAATTTTCTCAATATTTCGGTGACCAGATATTACCGGCCTTTTCTCGACAGATGTCTGCGCCATAAAGCAGTAACCCTGAGCGCGTTTGTCGGTATGCTGATTACGGTTATTGTCGGTATTCAGATGGGCGGACATGTAGGATTTTCTTTTCAGCCTTCAATTCCGCAGGATTTCATCAGGGCGGAATATACTTTCCCCAGCGGTGTGCCCTTTAATACGGTTAAGGAAGCGACCAGGGGGCTGGAAAATTCGGCTTATAAAGTGGTGCAGGAACTGGAAGCCAAATATCCTGATGACAAAATCTTCAAAGCAACCATGGCCTTTGCCAGCAGCCGGGGTGCCCGGGCATTCTTTGTTCTGGAACCTGGGGAAGACCGCCCGGTCACTACGGAGGAAATTACCACCATGTGGCGGGAGGCAACCCCGTTCTTCCCTGATGCCAAGGAAATAAAGTTCGATAATACCTTTAACCGTGACAGCCGGGGAATGCGCATCCGCCTGTCCTCGTCTGACGGCGACGCTATCAAAGCCGCTGCTGCCGAACTCAAGGCCAGACTGTCCACATATGACGCGATTTTCTATGTGACGGACACGGCGGATTCGGCGCAGGCCGAGGCGGTGCTGTCGCTTGTGCCAAGTGCCGAGAATCTTGGAATTTCCCTGCGGGATCTGGGCAGTCAGGTGCGGCAGGCCTTTTACGGGGAAGAAGTGCAAAGGGTGCCGCGCGGTATTGATGATGTCAAAGTCATGGTGCGTTACCCGGAATATGACCGCAAGTCCTTTGACACCCTCAATAAACTCAGGGTGCGGGCCAGTGATGGCGGGGAAGTGCCCTTTGGCTCTGTTGCCAATGTGGATTATCGTCCGGCCTATACCACGATCCGCCGGACGGACCGCGAGCGCACACTGACGATCATCGCGTCTTTTGAAGAAGGCAAGGCGGCAGAAATTGACAAGATCAAGACCGACCTGAAAGATAATTTCTTTCCCGGCTGGCAGGGGAAATACAAAAATGTCACCCACACATTTGGTGGCGGGGACGAAGGACAGCAGGAGTTCATGACATCTATCATGACCAATTTTGGTTTCGGCCTGTTCATTATCTATATCCTGTTTGCCATTGCCTTCAAGTCTTATTTCAAGCCGTTCATTATCTTCACCGCTTTGCCCTTTGGCTATATGGGGGCCGTATTGGGTCATCTGTTCCTGGGTATGGATATCAGCATTTTCTCTATTCTGGGTATCGCGGCGGCCATGGGCGTTGTGATCAATGATAATCTGGTGCTGGTGGATTATATCTGTGGTCTGCGGGAAAAGGGCTATGATGTGATACAGGCGATTGAGATTTCGGCCGAGGAACGCTTCCGTCCCATCTTCCTGACGTCTTTCACCACTTTCATCGGTCTGGTTCCCCTGATGATGGAAAGCAGCGTGCAGGCGAAGTTCCTGATTCCGGCAGTGGTGTCGCTGGCCTTTGGTGTTTTGTTTGCCACAATCGTCACCCTCATTCTGGTGCCGGTGCTCTATATCCTGATGTCACGGACAAGGGACAGAATCTATGATCTGTTTGGCTGGGAGTTAAAGCAGGTTTTGCCGCATCCCGCAGAATAATTATCTGTCATAGACAATCATCTTCACCCGTTGTCCGGCGATCAGCCTGCTATCACCATGAAGGCCATTGAGGACCAGAAAGCGATCCAGCCTGTGATCTGTAAAGGCCATTCTGCGGGATAGTTTTTCGGCGGTGTCGCCTTTCCTGACGGTGACCACGCGGATGATTTTACCCTTGATTTTTCCGGCCTGTGCCGGGGACAGCCTTTGAAAGCTGTAGGTCATGCGCTGAAGGCCGGCACTTTGGCGGTCAAGTATGTTCAGGGGCGTGATCATCAGGAAGTAATAGGCCTGATTTGGTGAATGGCGGATGGCAACAATGCGGACCCGTGACGGTACTTTGGCGACGGTGATGTCATTCCAGCCCGTTACCGCCGACATGCCGTTGATGGTCAAATCCTCCAGCCCTCGCAGGCTAGTATCCCTGGCAAATTTTCGCCATGTGGCGGATGTGTATTCAATCATATTGCGGCCCTGAAGCGTATCGCCGGCAAAAATGATAATGCCGCCCTCAGCCGCCCCCGTACCCTGGGCAATGACCATTTCCGAACCGTTTCTCAGGCGGTAATTATCCGGCACGCTAAAGCTTAAGCGCAGTGACCCATGAGAGAAAGAGCGGCCCTTGATGACGCCCTGCGCCGGATCATCACCGTAAATCATACCATCAATGGCATTCAGGTAACGATCCCGGCCCGGGTCGCGGCTGTTTTGCGCCAGGCCTGTTTTGCGGGCAGCCGCAAAGGCGCGGGCAACCCGGTCGCGGGTATTGGGATGGGTGGAGAAAAATTCCGGTGGCCGTGTCTGGCCGGTGCGGTTTGCGATCATATCCTGCAAACGGCTTTCCGCATCCAGCGACCGTAACATATCCGCAGCGGCATAGGGGTCAAATCCGGCCCGGGTGGAATAGCGCACCCCAAGCTGATCAGATTCATACTCATTGTCTCTGGAATAGCTTTTCAGGTAAAGCTGGGAGCCATAGCCCAGCGCATCGCTCAGGCCTTTGTTCTTGAGTGCGGCGCCAAGAATGGCAACCCCAAGGCCGGTGAACAGGGATTGATTGTATCTTTTGGCGCTATGGCGGGCGGTAACATGGCCGATTTCATGGCCCAGAACCGACGCCATCTCTGATTCGCTGTTGAACAGGGCCAATATGCCCCGGGTCACATAGATATATCCCCCCGGCAGGGCAAAGGCATTGACAATGGGAGAGTTGAGAACGGTGAAGGTGAAAGGGCTTTTTGGCAGTTCGGATACGGCAGCCAGCCGCCCCCCGGTTACTGCCACATATCCGGCAATCTTTGGCACATCCAGCACGCCGCCATGTTGTTTGATCACAAGGGGATGCTGCTCCCTGCCGATGGCGGTTTCCTTGGCCGGCGACATGAAGGGGGTAAAGTCGGAACGACCCGTTGCCGGGTTGCTGGTCACACAGCCCTGAAGCAGCAGCATTGTCACCATCAGTCCGGTCACAAAAGCTTTTTTTCTTATGGCCATATTCAGGTTCCTCATTGGATAATCATGATCTGTTCGGGGTGGGTGGCTTCAATCATAGGGCCGTTATATGATTTCAACCAGCCCCTTACCTCTATTTTTTTTCCGCTGTAATTTTCGGGGTTGATTTTTGCCTTGATGAATTTCCGGGCGGCACGGGATTTGATGACAATGGTGAAGTCTTCTTTCCAGTCTTCGCCAAAATTCAAATAATAAGTTCCACGGATTTTGCTGACTTTCCTGACGGTTCCGCTGATCAACTGGAAACTGTTGAGGTATTTTCCGCTTGTCTCCTGCTCTTTGGGTCGGTAATAATTCATGGCCCACATGCCACTGTTATTCTGTCTTGCTATATTCTCGAATCCTGTCATTTGTGGGGTGACGGCGCGATTGTCGGGAAATGTATAGACCCGGGCCATCCCGTATTTTAACATCTCCCCCTGCACCCATAGCCCGTCCTCCAGAAACAGATGTGCCAGAGTCCGGCCATATCGGTCCTGTCGCTGTCCACCGAAATACAGGGTGACATATTTATCCAGAACAAGGTCAGACAGCATTTTCTTTGATTCAAATCCCAAAGGCCATGCCTTGAGTTTTTTCCGGGCAAGGGGCAGCTTTGGAGCCTGAATGCCCACAAGGCGCACACGGGTCTGATTTCTCAGGATTACCGTATCGCCGTCAATGATTTTCACCACCTGGTGGCGGGTTGATTTTTTGAGCTGTTTACGCAGGTCTGGCTGTTCGGCCTGCCCGGCAAATGTGATAAAAATCAGAGTGAATGAAAGTGTAAATATCTTGTGCATAGATGAAGCATACCTATAATAGAAAAATATCTCAACAAAAGGAAAAAACATGCGCATCATTCACGGGATCCCCTATACCAGAGTAAATTATGTTGTCTGGGCCATGAAGGAATTGGGGCTGGACTATGAAATAAATCCGGTTAATCCCATGACGGGTGAGACAAAGAAACCGGAACATCTGGCGCGCAACCCCAACGGTTTGATCCCTGTTCTGGAAGAAGACGGTTTTGTGCTTTGGGAATCGATGGCCATCAATTTTTATCTGGCGAAGAATAACGGCGATGGTCTGTTATGGGCCACAGACCCCCGTGAAGAAGCCCAGATCATACAATGGTGTGTTTTCGGGTCTTCCAGCATTGATAAACCGGCGGTAAATTATATTCTTCATAAACAGGCCCTGCCGGAGGAAATGCGTGATGCCGCCAGTTTGCGTGCGGCGCATGAGGCACTTGTTCCGCTTCTTAAAGTCCTGAATGATCATTTGGTGAGCAGGGAATATCTGGTGGGGGAGCGTTTTACGATCGCGGATCTTAATCTTTCGGCCATGCTGGATTACCCGCTCAAGGCCGGATATGATATGTCGGAATATACCGCCCTTCAGGTGTGGCTTGGCCGCTGTCTGGAACGGCCGGCACGTATCCAGATGGAGGCAAAACATGGGGGTGTAAAGCTTTAAAGCAGCTGATTGCCCTTATTTTGCTTTGCCCTGCCGGTTCATTCTGTTAGTCTTTTTTCCATTAAAAATATATTGGGATAAAAATCATGAAAAAAGCTTTTGTCATCGCCTTTGGTGTCGCTCTGATGGCAAATCCAGCCTATGCGGATATGTCACTCAGGCAGGCAGTCGCGAAGGATTATGACAGTTATCTGTCCAGCCTTTATGTTCATTTTCACGAAAATCCTGAACTCAGTCATCAGGAACATAAAACCGCCGCCCGTCTGGCAAAGGAATTACGCGCCGAGGGCTTTGACGTTACCACCGGCGTTGGCGGTACCGGCATTGTTGCCATCATGAAAAATGGCAAAGGGCCGATGGTGATGATGCGGGCGGATATGGATGGTCTTCCGGTGCTGGAGAAATCCGGGTTACCCTATGCCTCCAAAGTGACCCAACTGTCCCTGCTGACCAAAAATGTGGTGCCGGTTACCCATGCCTGTGGTCATGATGTTCATATCACAAGTCTGGTGGGAACGGCGCGGCGCATGGTAGCCATGAAAGATCAATGGTCCGGCACCTTAATGCTGATCGGCCAGCCGGCGGAGGAACTTGGCCCCGGCGCCAAAGCCATGATGGAAGATAATCTGTGGCAACGGTTTGGCAAGCCTGATTATGCCCTGGCCTTCCATGTGGCATCGCAAGGGGTGGCGGGGGTAATCAATGTATCAGAAGGTGCGCCTTGGGCCGGGTCGGATACGGTGGATATTGTCATCCACGGCATCGGAGCGCATGGGGCGTCCCCCCATTTGGGAAAAGACCCGGTTTTACTGGGAAGCCAGATTGTCATTGACCTGCAAACCCTGGTGTCCCGTGAATTGTCACCGCGCCAGCCAGGGGTGGTTACGGTGGGATCTTTTCATTCCGGCACCAAGCATAATATTATTTCTGACCGGGCGCACCTGCAGATAACGGTGCGTAATACCAACCTCGGAACCCGTAAAATTCTGCTGGACGGGATCAAACGGATTGCGGAAAATATGGGCCGGGTTGCGGGTCTGCCCGAAGACCTGCTGCCGGAAGTGACGGTATCCGCAGATAATACACTGCCCCCGACGGTAAATAATGATGATCTTGTCCGGCGCTTAAGAAAAGTATGGCAGAGCAAAATAGGTTATGATGCGGTGGTCAATATTGCGACCACGGGTATGGGGGCAGAGGATTTCTCGTTTTTCACCATGGAACCGGCTATCCCAAGTGTATATTTTACCGTTGGCGGTACACCGCAGGAGGATTTTGACCGGGCAAAGGCCGGTGGCCCGGCAGTGGCCAGCCACCATTCGCCCCTGTTTAAAATATCCCCTGAGCCGGCGGTTAAAAGCGGGGTGGAAGCCACCGTATATGCCCTGTTGGACCTGATGGCTAAATAGATCCGGTTATTTGTTACGCATGGCTCGTTGAGCCAGATAATGCTTCCCCATCACCACGGTCAGTATGCCGCCAAGAACCATGACGGATGACAGTATCAGGCGCTGGGAGATGATTTCGCCGGCAAATAATACGCCGCCGGTGGCGGCGATCACGGGAACCAGCAATTGAACAACGGCCGCTTTTGAGACATCAAGACCGCCAAGGGCAATATACCAGACCGCATAGCCAATACCGGAGGCGACGGCACCGGACAGGATGGCCAGCAGGACACCTTCCCGGGACAGGCTGGCATAGGGCAATGACACCGCTAATAAAATAATCACCAGTGGCAATGTGCGCAGAAAATTATAGGCGGTATCGCTAATAGGATTTTGGGAATGCCGGCCTTTAAGGGTATAAAATCCCCAGGCTATGCCCGCGACAGCCATCAGGAAAAACCCGGTTAATGAGGGTGTGGTCAGGCTGGGCGTGACAAGATAGGCGAAGCCTGAAAAGGCTATGGCCATTCCTGCCCACTCAAAATAATGCAGCCTGTTGCCTGAAAACAGGCTGATAAAGATCATCGTAATCTGAACTGCGCCGAATAAAATCAACGCCCCGGTTCCCGTATCCAGAGAGATATAGGCAAAGGAGAAAGTCAGCGCATAGAGGAATAGCATAAAGGCGGCGGACCAGCTTCCCCGTGAAACTATTTTGCCATTATTGCGGGTTAATTTTAATATTATCAACAGAGTGATGATCCCCGATAATAGCCGAATGATGGTGAAACTGGCGGCATCAATGGTATTTTCACCCAGCGCCAGTCGGCACAGGACAGAGTTTCCGGCAAAGGCCAGCAGGGCGAAAGAGGTGTAGAAAACAGTTTTAAGGGTTTGTGCGGTCATCAAAAATTCCTGTCCTTAATCAGACTGCTCACGGGAAGCGGCCTGACGGGCCAGT
>NVTJ01000066.1 GCA_002401545.1 Alphaproteobacteria bacterium | reverse complement strand
CGGCTCGCCCGTTTTGAGAGCAGAATTTACTGGAAATATGTTTTGAACTTCACGGGGTTCCAATAAGAACGGAAAGGCTCTATATGATGGACAGACGCTTGGGAGAAATAACGTATGAGATGGCCTTCTGAGAGATTATCAACAGCATCCCAAAAGGGGTTTGGGATGTATGAACAGGCGGTTAAACTGGCGGCGCAGGGCGTGGACCTCATTCATCTGGAAGTAGGTCGACCCTTTGCTGATACGCCTCAACATATCAAGGACGCCACCAGCAAAGCCCTTGATGACGGCATTGTGCATTATGGTGATTTCCGGGGCGCGTTACATTTTCGCAAGGCTCTTGTTGACAAGCTGCGGGATTTTAACCGGATCAGGGCTGATGTTGATGAGGTCCTGATTACCAATGGTTTGACTCATGCCTCTTTTGCGGCAATTTTCGCGGCAATTGATCCGGGTGACGAGGTGATTTTGCTGGAACCCTATTACCCGCAGCATGTGGGTAAAATTGAAATGGCAGGGGGAAAAGTTGTTCTGGCTCCTCTGGATATTGCCAATGGTTTTTCAATCCGCCGCGATTTGATAGAAGCCAGGATTACACCGGCAACCCGTATGATTGTCCTGATTAATCCCGCCAATCCCACAGGGCGCCTTTACGGTAAAGATGAATTGCAGATTATTGCCGACCTTGCCATTGAATATGATCTTCTGGTGCTTTCTGATGAAGTTTACGAGTATATTACCTATGACGATGCCAGGCATATAAGCATTGCAACACTTCCGGGGATGCGGGAAAGGACCATCACTTGTTTCGCCTTCACCAAAGCCTATTCAATGGATGGCTGGCGTCTTGGTTATCTGACGGCTGACAGCGCGTTGATCCCGGCAATTCTGACCGTGACCATGAATGATGTTACCCATGTCAATGTCTTTGTGCAGGAAGGCGGCTATGCGGCAGTTACCGGGTCCCAGAAATGCCTGCAGGACATGCTGGCCGAAGACAAATGCAAGCGTGATATTGTGGTAGAGGCCTTAAACAGGATGAAARATATTTCCTGCCATCTGCCTCAGGGCACCATTTATGCCTTTCCCAATATTCAGGCAACGGGCAAATTATCCGCAGCTCTGGCGCTGGAAATTTTGCATGAAACCCATGTGGTGGTGGAAGCGGGGAGCTTCTATGGTAATGCCGGGGAGGGTTATTTGCGGGTCTGCTTCGGGTCTGAATCAGAAGCCCGTATACGGGAGGCCATGACGCGACTGACTGTATTTTTCAGTCGCTATAGTTCCGTCTCTCAGGCAATTAAAGGGAGGTTATTTCATGCCCGTAAATCGATATTTGAACCTGTTTGCCGTCATCGTTATTCGTAAGCGGTGCCTGCCAATGAATGGACATATCAACAGGCCCTTGACTATTTTGTAAGCCCCGTGCCTTACTGGATGGGTCAGTATGATGCCATCGCCAGATTTGATATCGAGCTGTATCTGCGTCAACCCGGCTATGGCATTGGATATTATATTGGTAAGGTAGAGCTTGAAAAATTATTGGCGGATCGTGCCGGACAGTTGGGCAAGGCGTTTAATCTAAAAAATTTCACGACAGGTTTCTGGCGGCGGGCCGCATTCCGATTTCTCTTATTCGTTGGGAAATGACGGGCCTTGATGATGAAATCCGCATGATGCGTTAAATCAGCAGATTACCTTGTTCTGGTAAAAAAATCCTTTCACCTGGAAATAAAGTTATTAGCCGACAGTTAATGATTGTTCTTGACCCGTTTATAATTCTATCATATATTATAACCATAATCACATGATTATAGTCACATATTTAAAAAATCATGATCTGACGGGTAATTAAAAGATGTGACAAAAGGGGGTTAGCAGGGCAAACGGGCTATCCAGATGTATTGTCCTGATTATCTGATGCTTTGGAATGAAACAAAACTGGGAGGTTATCATGGAAAAGGAAAGAATAGAATTTTGTCGCTCGGGTCTGTTAAGGAGTACGGCTTGTGCGCTGATAGGCATGGTTGGTATGACGGTAAATCCGGCCTATGCCGAGTCTGAGAATGCGGACTCGGAAGAGGATGTCATTGAATCAATCGTTGTTACCGGGTCACGTATCAAGCGTACCGGGCTGGAGGGATCCACGCCGGTAACTGTTGTAAGCGCGCTTGATATTCAGCTTTCTGGTGTGTCAACTATTGAGGATATGCTGAATAGTTTGCCGCAATTTGTTCCGTCTGCAGAGGGCACGTCCCGGTCAAATGACCCGGGGACAGGTCAGGCTCTGCTTGATTTGCGCGGTTTCGGGCCGACACGAAACCTGGTGTTGGTAAACGGGCGGCGTTACACTATTTCCGATACGCTGCAGCGGACGGATATCAATACCATCCCGGCGGCATTGGTCGCGCGTACTGAGATTGTCACAGGCGGGTCATCTGCAGTTTATGGCTCGGACGCCATCACGGGGGTAGTTAACTTTATCATGCGGGATGATTTCGAGGGAATCGAAATGGGCTGGCTGACGCGGCTTGACAGTCGGGACGGAACGCCAACCCATGACTTTAATGTGACGATGGGGAGTAATCTGGCAGATGGAAAAGGCAATGTTGTCCTGTCGGTAAACTATCTGAAACGTGACCCCCTTTTACAGGGTTCGCGTGATTTCAGCCGTTTTGCCCAGAATGACAGTACAGATGGGAATGGCAACCCCATATTGGTAAATGGTGGATCTGGCTTTGTGCCTAATTCACGTCTCACGGGAATTCCATCGGGTGCCGCACTGGATGTTCGGGGCCGGGAAGATCTGAGTGCGGCTTTGACAGCGGCGGGACTTGGCCAGCTTGGCGGGATTGGTTTTCTTCCGGACGATAGCGGCATGAATGCCCGGCCGTTCGTAGTGCCTGATGACCTGTTTAACTTTGCGCCGGACAACTTTTTGCAGGTTCCGCTGGAACGTTGGTCAGTGTCCGCCTTTAGTCATTATGATTTTCACGAAAAAGCCACGGGTTATATGGAAGCAAGCTTTAGCAGTAACCGCTCCGTGAGAGAGCAGGCCCCGTCACCCATGAACGGCAATATACTGTTGGCTGTTGATAATCCTTTTTTGAGTACGCAGATGCAGGAGGTGCTGAGACAGCTTGACCTACAGGAAGGTCGTGTTATTGGCCGTGTTGCGCTGCCCGATGGGACGGTGATTGATCCGGGCGAAGTTTGCCGTTACGGCGGTACTGATGCCAATGTTTGTGATTCCAGTCAGGGACTTCTTGTCACAAATGTTGTTAACGGGGCATCATCCTTAACCACAACCCCCGGCGATGGTCTGGCCGTGCTTAGTATCGCCCGCCGCCTTGAGGAAGCAGGCCCAAGGCTGCTTAAAGACAATCGCAATGCCTGGCGTGTGGCGCTTGGAATGCGCGGTGATATTGGTGATTTAAGTGACACGGCATTCCGTAATTTATCTTATGATGTTTATTACAGTTTCGCCCGTACGGAAAATACATCACGTACAGAGGGTGTTCCCTCGCGTAGCGGGTTTCAGAGTATATTGCTGCCGGGTTCAGCCCCGGACGGGGGAACATTGGGTAATATTTTCGGCCCGAATCTGTCGGAGGCCGCAGTGCAGGCTTTCCGTATCGGCGCCACGAGCATTACGACGTCGCAGCTTCAGGTGGCCGCAGGGTCTATTTCAGGGGATCTTTTTGATCTGCCGGCAGGCCCCCTTGCCGCATCCTTTGGACTTGAGTGGCGATCTGCAACTGCCGGCTTTACCCCTGACGAATTTCTTGGTTCCGGCGATGTGGCAGGCTTTGGTCCGCAAAGTTCTACATCAGGTAATGTAAATGTTAAGGAATTCTTCGGCGAAGTCCGGGTGCCACTGCTGAAAGATTTACCCTTCATGCAAAGTCTGACGGCGAATGGTGCTTTCCGGGTTTCCGATTATAATATCGACAATGTTGGTACGGTATGGACCTATCTTGGTGGGGTTGATTGGCGCGTTTCACCTGATTTCGCCTTGCGGGGCCAATTCCAGCGGGCGATCCGCGCACCGAGTGTTGGCGAACTTTTTGATGATCAGACAGAAACCGCCTTTGGAGCTACTGATCCCTGTTCTCTGGCATCTGCGGCAACTGATCCCAAGGTAAATGAGCTTTGCGTTCAAACGGGTGTGCCGGTGTCATTGGTTGGTAATCCGTCGGTACAGCCGAATACTCAGGTTACGGCACTTGTTGGCGGCAATCCAAATCTGAGTGCTGAAAGTTCAGATACCTTTACATTCGGGACTATTATAACGCCGGAGGCCATTCCCGGTCTTGTGATTACCGTCGATTATTTCAATATCAAACTGACAGGGGCTATTGATCAACTTGCCGGTGGGGCCAGTAATGCTTTGAATCTGTGCTTTAATATTATTCAGGATATTGATAGCGCGGCTTGCCAGTCTGTGGTGCGCAACCCGGTAAATGGTGAAATTACGACCCCGTTTAACATGCTGTTGTTTAATGTGAATATTGGTAAACTTCAGACCAAAGGTATTGATTTTAGTGTGCGCTATACTCTGGATGCTGATTTTGGACTATTGAGCGATAGCAGCAGTTTTAATTTTTCCCTGAACGGCACATGGCTTGATGAGTTCAATGTGACTCCGGTTCAGGAACTCCCTGACCGCGTTAATTTCTGCGCGGGTGCTTTTGGCAATAGCTGCGGTACGCCCAAGCCAAAAGTCAAGCTGGTTTCCCGCCTGACCTGGAACACAGGACCATTGGTGTTGAGTTTGCGCCATCGTTATATTGGCCCTGTGGCGGATGACAAGGTGCTTATTCCAGAACGGCTGGGCATTGATGGCCCCTCAGCTTCGGACATTGTGAATCCGAGATTTGGGGCAGAACATTATATTGACCTGTCCTTCACCTATGATGTGATGGAACATGTCCAGCTTCAGGGCGGTGTGAACAATGTTTTTGATAATACTCCCCCTATTACGGGCGGCAGTGCATCGCAGGCGAACACCTTTCCCAGTGTCTATGATGTTCTTGGGACAGAGTTCTTCTTCGGGGCCAAAGTACGCTTCTAGGAAAACCACATTCATGTTATAAGGCAGAGCGGTGGCAATATCCATAGTCATCGCTCTCTCCTTCAGGAATAATATTGACTGTTTGCCGGGTGAAAAATCATGATTATATGTAAGGTACGAAACTTTATAGCTGCGGCTTTTCTGGCCCTTGTTGTGACGGCATGTCAGGAGGCACCCGGTGACATGCCGGCGAATCCGGCGTTTGATCTGAATATGCTCTATTCAACCCCGAGCATTATTGGCACAACACCCAGAGCAGTTGTCTGGTCCGGGGATGGCAACCATGTTGCCTTTCTGTGGAATGATGCCGGCCGTGCTTTTCGGGATGTCTGGACTTATTCCTTGAAAACAGGGGAAAAGAGGCGTGTTACGACACAGGCAGATGGCGTTTCTCCCGATCAACGGCATTCGGGTATCAGTGAAGTTGTCTGGCTTGACCGGGGGGGGGAACAAATTGCTTACGTGCTGAATGGTGATCTTTACCAACAGGGGCCTGACGGCATATCAGGGCGGCTTGAGGCAGATAAAGCTGCCGTTAAAAGGCTCGCCCTATCGCCCGATGGCCGCTATCTGGCCTTTGTTTCCGAGGGCGCACTCTGGCTGCGTTCAAGCGACATCATGGCAAAGGCCCCGGCACGAAAACTGGTTGACCGGGGAAATCCGAAAGCCGCCATACAAAGTTATGAGTGGGCCGCCGACAGCAGTGGTCTTGTTTTCAACCTGACAGACAACAGTTTTCTGCCGGAGCGCGATATTTATTATTATGCAAAGGCAGACGCGCAGAAACATCATGTTTCACGGGCCTTTCCGGGTGATGAAACGGCACATTTCAGGATCGGTTTTGTAAAAGTTGATACGGGAGATATCCGGTTTTTCAGTCGGTTAAACGACAAGGATTATGTCTGGAATTACGGCCTTTCAGGGGATGGTAAATCCCTCTTTATCAACAGTTCTGACCCATTGGTTAAAAAGCATGTCGTCTATGTCTATGATGTTGACAGTGGTCGGCGTAAGGTCTTTTATCAGGAATATGATGCTCTGCATTTGCGGCCTGACTGGAAAGTGGCCTGGGCGCCAAAGGATGACGGGCTGATTATCCTGACGGACCGGGACGGTTATCTGCATCTTTATCACCAAAAGACTGCCGGAGCCAAACCGCGGGCGCTGACTCATGGCGAATGGGAAATTTCTGCTTTTAAAGTTGATTCTGAAAAGGGGGAAATTTATTTCCTTGCCAATAAAGCGCATTTCCCGGAGCGGCAGATTTATCGTGTGTCCATAGGCGGCGGCGAGGTTGAGCGGGTCAGCGCCATGACGCCGGGAACGCATCAACCGTTCTTTTCGTCTGATATGAGCCATGCGGCGACGTTATTTTCCAATGACGCGACACCAGTTGAATTATACATCCTCGACCTTGGTAAAAAACAGACCGTACGTGTTACCCATTCTCCAAGGCCGGAATTTTATCAGCAGACATGGGCAAACATCGGTTACGTGGAATTTGACAGTCATGTGGATGGAACGCGGCTTGTTGGCCGGTTGAGTTTGCCGCCAAACCATGATCCTTCCCGCCGTTATCCCTTAATTGTTGGTTCGGTTTATTCCGACAGTGTCCGCAACCAGTACGGGGGACGGACATCACATCCCACCTGGGGGCTGGATCAGTATTTTGTTGCTTCAGGCTATATTGTACTGAATGTTAATGTGCGCGGCAGCTGGGGGCAGGGACGAAAGCATAATCAGGGGCTGCGTTTTGGTTACGGCGTTATTGATATTGAGGATTTGCATAGCGGTGTGAAGTACCTTGTCAGCCAGGGCCTTGTGGACCCTGAGCGTGTGGGTATCTGGGGGTCAAGTTACGGCGGCCTGATGACCATGATGTCTTTGTTCAAGAAACCGGGTGTTTATGCGGCGGGTATCGCCGGGGCGCCGGCCACCAATGTGAGACATGCCTATCCGGGGCAGATGTGGGTGATGGGGGAAACCACGGGGGATGACCAGCCGGGACGTTACAGGCTACAGTCTGCCATGTATCATACGGATGGCCTTGAAGACCCCCTGATGATCATTCACGGCACCAAGGACGATGTGGTCCTCTATTCGGATACAATTACTGTGGTTGAGAAACTGATTGCCCAGGAGAAGATGTTTGAGCTGGTGACATTGCCGGGCAGTGGTCATGGCTGGGATAATGAAGGGCAGGCACAAAGGCGTTTTGCCTTCAAAAAAATGGTCGGTTTTTTTAACCGTCATCTGATGGGAAACAAAAGGAATGAATAGGGCCGGATTTTTCCTGATGATAATGTTGAGCACTATGATTGCGGGGCAGGGGGCCTGTGCCGAAGGGCTTGCGGAGCTTGGCAAAGACGTTTGGGCCTGGCGGGCGCAGACGCAGCCCACTACGGGAGACGATGTCCCCCGTATTGTCCGTCCCGAAGGCTGGGCACCGGACTGGTCGCCAGCGGCGGTTTCAGGGCGATATGACCGCCTGATGGCTTTTGAGGGGCGGTGGAAGGCTCTTGCTCATATGACACGTAGTCCTGAAGAACAGACGGATTACCGGCTGGTTGGGTCATTATTGGCACGGGTTCGCTGGGAACTGGATCATGTGGCGGCCTGGAAACGTCAGCCGCATTTTTATATTGCGCAGACCCTGACACCTATTTTTGAAGTTTTATTGCCGCCACCCCCCGTTGATAAGGCACGGTTTGCGGATGTGTTACGGCTTGTGCGTCACATACCGGCGACATTGGATGCCGCCCGGCATAACCTTACTGACAGGCGGGGTCCTTTTGTTGAGGTCGCCCTGAAGCAACTTGATGGTGTTCCTGCCACTTTGCGGGGCATGGCAAAAGGGTTGGCGGGGTCCTTTTCTGCGTCCCGGCAGGCGGCTCTTGATAATGCGGTGAAGCTGGCAATCGAAGCCTTTGCGGTTTTTCGTATTTTTCTGGAAACCGGTCGTGAGGGGCTTGATCAGACAATTTCGGTTGGCCGTGAAAGTTACGGCTATTTCCTCAAAGAGGTCGCACTTTATCCCTACAGCCCCGAAGAACTCTTGTTAATGGGCGAGCAGGAATGGGCACGGACTGCCGCATTTGAGGCGTTTGAGAAAAATCGTAATCGCGGGCTTGAAGACTTGCCCATAGCCGCGACGGTTCAGGATGTGGTCACGCAGCTTGATGGTGATGAGCGAAACATTAGGCGCTTTTTAAAGGAAAAACAGATAATAACGGTTCCCGACTGGGTTGGGCATTATTATGCTCAGCCATTGCCGGATTATCTGCGGCCAATGGCGTGGCTTGGGCGGACGTTTGATTTGACCAACGAAACGCGGCTGGATCAGAATGCCACGGTCTATATGCCTGACCCGTCGCCTGACCTTGGTTTCTTTAATTTATCAGTTGCCCGTGACCCGCGCCCTATCATTGTCCATGAAGGCGTGCCGGGGCATTATTTTCAGCTTTCCCTGTCCTGGGCACATCCCAACCCCCTGCGGCGGCATTATTATGATTCCGGTGCCAATGAGGGTACAGGTTTCTATGCCGAAGAAATGATGTTGCAGGCGGGATTTTTTGATAATTCTCCAAAAACCCGTGAAGTTATCTATAGCTTTGCCCGGCTACGGGCTTTGCGGGTTGATATTGATGTGAAGCTGGCTCTGGGAGATTATACCATTGCGGCGGCTGCGGATTATCTGGAACAGAAAATGGGTATGGATCGCACTTCGGCAGAAGAGGAAGCTGTTTTCTTCGCCGCAACACCGGGGCAGGCGATCGGTTATCAGATCGGCAAGTTGCAGACCATTGAGTTTTTATCAGTGGCGCGTATGAAACAGGGCAAGGCCTTCAGTTTGCGTGATTTTCATGATTATTTATGGCTGAACGGTAACGTTCCGATAGCGTTACTTGAAAAGGAATATCTGGCAGAGTGATATTGGTTTAATGAAGCGGCCAAGGGAGGCATACTGATGAGGCGGTATATTAATATTGTAATATTTGTGATTGGGCTGAATATTTTTTCGGGGATGTTTTTCTTTGCTCCAGCCATGGCGCAGGAACAGAAAACGTCCCATATTACCGGGCCACAGGAACCGCCGTTCATTCCGGTCCAGCCGATTGCTATCGTCGGGGGAACCTTGATTGACGCCACAGGGGCCATGCCAAAAATTGGTTATACAGTCGTGATAGAAGGCCGGAAAATTACCAAAGTCGGCCGTTCAGAGGATGTGAAAATCCCAAAAGACGCTCAGGTTATCAATGCAGAAGGCATGACAATCATGCCGGGCATTATTAATTCCAACCAGCATCTTCAGCTTGATCCGCTTTTTTCTGCCGGGACGGCGGATATTACCCTTGAAGCGATCAAGGAGTTGTGGGAAGAAAATTTTTCCCGGATGCCACATCGTGCCTATGTTTATTTAATGCAGGGTATAACCAGTATGCGCCAAACCAGCGGGCCGTATAAACGTATGCTATCGGTTAAAAAGAAAATTGATGCCGGGGAAATTGCCGGTCCCCGGGTATTTCTTGGCGGGGCTCTTTTTATGAGCAAGGCGCATTTTCAACAATATATAGAAAAAAGCGGTGCTTCAAAAGAAGTTGAGATCTGGTTGAGGGATAATTTTGCCTATAATGTTATTGATGATGTGGCGGCTGGAACCGATCCCTTCACTGGTCCTGAATTCAATTTCTGGAAACTTTACATGTCCGATGAAATCTATGACGGAAAGAATGATTTTTCCGATGAAGATCTGCGGGAAATTATCAAGAAAGCCCATAAATACGGCAAGATTATCGACGTTCATGCCGGGGGGCATAACGCCGGTCTGCGGCGTATGCTGGATTTTGATATTGATACATTGGAGCATCCTTTTTATGGCCATGAACTCATAGATGAGGACATCATTGAGGGGTATGTGAAAAAGGGGGCCATCATTGATACGCTTTTACGTGTCATGGTCGCAGGGGCAGAACATGCGCAGGACCCGCACCGCTTTAATGAAACACAATATATAATGTCAATGACGCCGGAGGACTACCGGCAGCTTTTGCGCTACCGGGACAAAATGCTGGACAATAAAAGGAATCCTGATCGTCCGGGGCGTGCCGTCTATCAGGCTGATAAGAAGGCGTCGAAACAGGAAGACGAAGATGATAGCTTGAAGCTTTTCGGCCCTTCCTATAACAAGCTGCAGGCCGAACGCGCGACCTCACATGAAAATATGCGTCGCTTCATCAAGGCGGGGGCAAAATTCTCCCTTGGAACCGACACACCTACTTTTCTTAACTTCCTGCAGGATGATCCCCATGCCCTTGAATATGGTTATATGATCAAAGAGGGTATGACCCCGATGTCTGCGATCATAGCGGCAACACGAAACGGGGCAGAGGCTCTGGGCCTTGCCAATCAACTGGGTACAATCGAGGAAGGCAAGCTTGCGGATGTGATTGTTGTTGCCGGTAATCCTCTTGCTGACCTAAATGCCTTGAAGCGGGTTTATGTGGTTATAAAAGATGGGGTACGTTACAAATGAAATATTCAAACGGGAGTTATGATGCGACAAATTTATTTTAAGGAACCAAAATCCGGCTTGTCCGTGAGATGCGATTTGCTGGATGACAAGGCACCGTCCTCTGCGGAGTTTCTGTGGCAGCTAGCCCAAAGGCGTATGAGTTATGATGCCCTGCATGCGATCTGGACAGGTCCGGAGCTGTCCTGCCCTCTTCCGGCAAGCGTGTTGCCGGAGGATTTGGCCCAAACGGTAATACCGCCGGAAAATGCGACCTCTTTTCCAGAATGCGGTGAAATACTGCTGGCCTGTATTTCCGCCGGTGCGGTGAAAGGGCTGCCGCCGGGTAATTTTTTTGATATTGGTCTCTTTTACGGACATGGCGCCCGGATGTTGATGCCCTTTGGCTGGATCAAGGCCAACGTATGCGCAAAGATGGTGGCTGAAGACCTGACACATGCGCAATCAGCCATACAATCCATCAAGCTGAACGGGGCGTGCAAGCTTTTGATTGAGCCTGTGGAATGAGGGAGGGTGGGAACAGCGATGTCTATTATTGATACTATTTTACTCCCCGGGTCGCTTTGGCTGATCATGTTTTCGATGGGACTTAGTCTGACCATTGATGACTTTCGCCGTATTGCCGGCAACCGACGCGCCCTTATGGTGGGAATGGGCAGCATGTTGATCGTGCCGCCGTTGATTGGTATTGCCATATCGGTTGCTTTTGCACCGACGCCAGCCCTGACGGTCGGTTTTATTCTGCTGGCGACCTGTCCCGGGGGAATGTTGTCCAATTTGATGACTGATATTGCCAGAGGCGATTTGGCGCTTTCGCTTTCTCTGAGCATTCTGGTTAGTATGATTTATGTCATGGTGATCCCTTTTTATGCGCATTTTGCCCTGCTTTATTTTATGGCAGTGGATGAACAGGTGGCCATACCGCTTATTAGTTTTATCTGGAAAATCGTCAGCATTACATTATTGCCTGCAAGCCTTGGTCTTTTGGTAAATACATTGAAACCTGCCATCGGGAAAAAGATAAAAGGCTTTGCCAAAATCGGCGGCACATCGATTCTGGTTGTGGCATTCGGGTTCATTCTGGCAGATCAGATGCCGGTCCTTCGCCAATATTTTGACAGCTTGTTTGCCATAACACTGGCGATGAATATTCTGGCTCTTGCGGTGGCTATAGGACTGAGTAAAATCATGGGTCTTATTCCCAGGGAAAGGGTTGCTATTGGCATCGAACATATTATCAGGCAGGAGGGAACGGCGATATATATTGCTGTGACCATAGTGGGCAGTCGGGAAATGTCGCTGCCTATGATTATGAATACGCCTGTTGCGCTTGTTTTATGTATTATTTTTGTTGTAAGTTCCCGGCGTTCACTAAGGGAACATCGCGTAACAACAGGTTAAATAATTTGCATCCGGGTCTGTTGTTTAGATCCAAAGAAGGGTTTATAAAATAAAATGAATGAAATTAAAAAGCCGCAATTACCGGAGCATTACGATCCGGCGTCGGAGGATTTTGACCTTTTCTCATCACCATTCTATCTGATTGCCCATGCGGATTTCAAGTATCATGAAGACCTTGACAAGGCGATTGCCAAATTTGGTGTGGACAGGACAATATACCGCCTGTTGACCGTGTTGATGCGGCGCAGTCCGATTAATATCAAGGAACTGTCGTATTTTTCCCTGCTTAAACGGTCAACGGCGAGCAGAGCGCTGGTTCGTTTGCGCAAAGAAGGCTGGATCAATCAAAACCTTGATGAAGCGGATAATCGGATCACCAATGTGGAATTAACGCCGAAAGGACGTGAATTAACCGAAAAAGTGATGCGCCTGGGCAGCCGGCAACTGCATAGAGCCGTTAAGGGGCTGGACGAGGAACAGCTAAAGCAACTCACCGGTTTGCTGAAACATTTAGTGGATAACCTGAGCAGGTTATCGATTGAGTAAGGGGTGTTTACAGGGCGTGTTCCCGAAGTGTAGCCACATTCGTCTATCTTAAGGTAATTGTATATATTATGCAGACTGCACCTAACTCAGAAATATCTTTCCGAACAACATTGTGGGAATCTACTTCTGCCCCGGGTCCAAAACTGGGCATATTGGAGGGGGAGTGTAAAACGGATGTGGCTGTCATTGGGGCGGGCGTTGCAGGTTTGAGCACAGCGCTTCATCTGGCGGAGGCCGGTTGTTCTGTTGCTGTTATTGAAGCCGGGGAGCCGGGTTGTGGGGCAACGGGGAAAAGTGGTGGTCTTCTGGCTCCCGATTTTGTCAGGCATAACCCCGGTGAGGTTGAGCATATTTTAGGCAGCGAGTGGGGGGAACGGCTGGTCAGGATGGTTGGGTCTTCCACAGGCCAGTGTTTTGAGCTGATTGAAAAGCATAGAATTTCCTGCGATGCGCGTCAGGAAGGATTTTGGTCTCCTGCCCATAACAACGTCGTGGCAGGACGGTTGAGAATCCGGGCAAAAGAGTGGAAAGACAGGGGGTATGATGTTGCGTATATCCCGTCGGATGAAACCCGCAGAGATCTGGGAAGCACACGTTATTGCGGGGCGATTTATTTTGCTGAAGGCGGTACAATCAATCCACTTGCCTTCAGCCGTGGGTTGGCCGAAGCTGTTATCAGGGAAGGGGCGGCCATATATGCCAACAGCCCTGTCAGACGCCTTGCGAAGCATGGTGATGGCTGGCGGATCATCACAGAGAACGGGCATATGGATGCAAAAAGAGTTGTCCTCGCGGCCAATGGGGGGAATGCAGCCTTGCACCCGGCCATGGGGCAGACCATCCTCCCATTGAATGTTTTCGAATATGCGACCAGTCCTCTTTCTGCGGCGGCCCGGGTTTTGGTATTGCCAAAAGGCGGGTCTTTTACTGACAAACAGCCTTATATATTTACCGCCCGCTATGATTGTGATGGCAGGCTTATTGCTGCCATGCCGGATTTTTTTATTCCGCGCAGCAAAAAACGCCTTATCAGGGAGGCTTCACAGCGGCTGTTGCGGCATTTTCCAGTTCTGGAGCATGTTTCAATTGATTATATGTGGCAGGGGACAGCCTGGTTGAATGCCTCTCTTTTACCCAGGGTATATGACCTGAATGACGGCGCTTTTGCTATTCAGGCCTGTAATGGGCGGGGTCTGGCAAATAATGTGGCGCTTGGCAAAGAAATGGCGGCAGCCCTGATACAACGCGATATAACCCTGTTTTCTGTGAAAGTCGGGCAGCCTGAGCGGATTAAAGGGTATCTTCTGGCTCAATATTTACCTTCCTTTTTAATGGCTCTTGCCTATCTCCGACAGCGGAGTCTGGTGTTTGGCGAATCTAAAAGCTGAAAAGACCATAAGGTGTACCCCTTATCAACGGGGTCTCGCTGACCTACAGGAATGATGGTGTGGACTGGGAAGTCGCAGTCTTTGTCAAGAATGTCGGCGACACACAGTTTATTACCAGCGGTTTCGAAAATATCACAGACTATGCCGAAGGCAGTATCTCAAGGCCCAGGGAATGGGGCCTGCCCACGCTCAAGTGTCACGGATCTGTTCAGGCTTGAGAAATCAACTTCAATTTCCGTGTTTGTATTAAGTTTTACTATGGAGCCATCGGTTAAAATAACTGTCTTCTGCTCGCTAATAGCGGTCTGATATATGTTTGTGTTGAGAAAGTATTGGGAAACTGTCAATGAGCATTTAACACTTCACATTGATGCCGCTCTTTTTTCTTTAAGAGAATAGCGGCTTCCATATTTTATCTGATAGCCTGAGATGCAAAACCACACTCCCGTGTTTTATAAGACAAAAAAAATGGTCTTTAAAAACAGAAATTATGTAGGTTTTCTCAAGGCGAGAGGACGTTATTAAACGTCGGCCTTGCATCAGCCTGCAATTTTACCAGACAGATTAACTTAACCATTACAATGCTATAGGGCGTAAGTGCTTGAAAAGAGA
>NVTJ01000065.1 GCA_002401545.1 Alphaproteobacteria bacterium | reverse complement strand
ATCTAGTTTTCTCCGCGAATTCATATATATAATACTATTTGGCTAATTAATATAAAATAAAACAATTATTAAAAACATTTGCTAAATGGTATTTATAGTGGTATTTAAAAAGATACTACCAAATAGGAATATGAATACCAATTCAAAATATTGAGCTAATTTTCATACAAAAAATTAGGAAGTTAAAATGTCAAAATACAAGGAGGCAGATATGACCAGACACCATTCAAGAAAATTTCTGAATACCACAGCAAAAATTGCCCTGTTAACAAGTATGGGCCTGATGAGTAATGTCGCGATAGCCGCAGAAGATGAAAAAACGGAGATCGAAGAGGTTGTTATTACCGGATCACGCATCGCCCGTTCAGATTTGACGGCGACCAGTCCTGTTTTTACAATCGGGAAGACACAGATTCAAATGGATCAAGCCGTTACCATCGAGGATATCACGCGTAAGCTGCCACAAGCGGCTGGTGGCGCAAATAGCTCGGGTGCGACTGTGGGTGACTCTCTTGGTTCATCTACCATTGATCTGAGAGGGCTGGGTCAAAACAGAACGTTGGTATTGATCAACGGAACCCGCGCTGTTCCTTTCAGTTTCCGTAATGCCGTAGATGTGAACTCTATACCGGCAGGTCTTATTAAGCAGGTCGATGTTCTTACCGGTGGTGCGGCCGCTATTTATGGTGCCGATGCGGTTGCCGGTGTCGTCAATTTTATTCTGGATGATGCTTTTGAGGGCATCGAGCTTTCTGCTGGCTATAAGTTTGCTGATGGCGGTGCCGAAGTATTTAATACAGAGGCTATATTTGGCAGTGAAATTGGTGGCGGGCGCGGGCATGTCAGCGGTTATATCGGTTATTCCAAACGCAATGGACTATTGGCAGGCGAACGTGACTTTACCAGTGGTACACAGACTCTTATTCCGGGAGTGGGCGGCAATTTCACGGATGTGGCAAGTGGAAATTTTTTCGCTTTTGATGATGGCGGTAATATGACAACCACACGCCAAACGACAAATGTCACGTCGGAACGCTTTCTGGTCCAGCCAATGAAAAGGATAACAGCGGGTACGTTCTTTAACTATGAATTATTTGATGATGGTGTTGCAGAAATTTATGGTCGGGCAATGTTTACACAGGTTCGGGTTACTGGCGCGGGCTCTACCGGACAGACACCACTCTCTGTTAATGAAGTTGTTACGATAACGAATACCAATCCGTTTCTGCCAGCTGCAGCGGCATCATTACTTACTTTTGACAGTAATGGTGAGGCACAGGTTAATGTTGAGCGCAATCTTGGTCTAGGGTTGCAGCAGACTAAAGTTACGCGAAATACCTTTCAGGTTATGGTGGGTTTGCGTGGCGAYCTGACAGATAGCCTTTCCTGGGATATCTATGGCCAGTATGGACGAACGGATGGTACTGCTACAGTATTCAACAATGGTATTCGTAATGACAATAGTGGCAATAGCAAGTTTGGTGCCATCGCGAATACGGTTGATATTTTTGGACCTGATGCTGACCTAAGTTCGCTCAGCGCCCCTCTGATACACTCAAATCGCCAAAGAGAACAAAGTGTTGCTGCGATCAACTTTACCGGGGATTCCTCAGAATTGTTTGAGCTTCCTGCAGGCCCCGTCAGTTTTGCCCTCGGATTTGAATACCGCAAAGARGTTGGGGTTCAAACACCTGGTACTGCGCTGGCCAGCGGAACGGCATATGGATTAGGCGGCATAGGTGATTTGAACGCCACTTTTGACTCCAATGAATTTTACGGTGAGCTGCTGGTTCCGCTTCTTAAGGATCTGCCCTTTATGAAGGAACTCAATGTGGAAGGCGCTTACCGTACTTCGGATTACTCCAATACCGGTAGAGCAGAGACCTATAAACTGGGCCTTAGCTGGGCGGTGAATGATGACCTTAGATTCCGTGCAACACGACAGACAGCCATACGGGCTCCAAATATAGGTGAGTTTGCCGGTCCTGAAGTTCAACTCTCATTATCATTGTTTGACCCGAACAGTCCCAACTTTATTCCCCGTTTGGGCGGCAGATTTGATGGTGACCCTTGCCTGGATGGTAGAGGAGATGCCGCCCAATGCGCCCGGTTTGGTGCGGCGGCTCCGGGTACGCCTTTTGATACGACTGTTGCGATCTATTCATTTGGGGGCAATCCCAATATCAAGCCTGAAGAAGCGGTGACTTATACGGTTGGTTTTGTTTATACCCCGGAATATATATCCGGTTTTAATCTGACGGTTGATTATTATGATATTAAGATCACAGATGCCGTGAGCCAGATTCAACCTATATCGGCCCTCACAAACTGTTATATTGATAACCCCGTTGAGGGGAATCCTTTGTGTGGAGCCGTTCTTCGTGATCCGTCTACTGGGTTAATCAGTCAGGCTTTAGTCAATGATTTTAACCTTGCCAGCCTGAAACAGGCCGGTTTTGATATTGGCCTCAGTTACCGTTTCGATGCGCCGGAAGGTTTCGGTGAAGAAATTCAGTTCCGTTATCAAGGCAATATTGTGACGTCCCAGTCTCGTCAGAATAATGCCACCGTGGCGGCGCTGGATTGTAAAGGAACCTTTGGTACGTCCTGTACTGGTGACTTTGCCAGTATCCTGCAAGCCGATTACAAGCATCGTGCCTCAATAGATTGGTATGGCGAAGGCATGAATGTGCAGCTTAGCTGGCGTAGAATTGGCAGTGTCACCAATATTCTGGATGAATCAGATACGATAGCGTCACAGAACTATATTGACTTGGCTGCTTCATGGAATATCAACGAGACATTCCAGGTCACAGTGGGTGCAGACAATATATTCGACAAAGAACCTCCTTTGCCTGCCTCGAATAGTAATCTATTCGGCACTGTCAGTGATTATGATGTGATCGGGAGAACAATAGGTGTAACATTGCGGTATCGCCATTAGTTCTCTAGTATGATTTAATGAGGCGAAGGGGTTTGCAATCTACCCATGTCTGATCCTTTTGCCTCATTATTCTTACTTGATCAGTACTTCAAGAACGGAGTTGGCGCTCTCATTCCAATAGTAGATTTCTTGTGAATTGATAGTGTCGTGATTGGGGCCCGGCAAATATTTTGAATGAAAATATTTTAGGATAATAAATGACAGAAGATGTAAGTCAAAGGTTTGTAAATTTTGACCAGTGGTCAACTCAAGATGCTATTGAAGCCATGTATGAAGGCCAGCTTTTGGCAATTGCCGCGATAAAAACAGCCGTAAGTGATATTGCAGTTGCCGCCGAAGGTGCCGCGGAGAGGTTAAGTGAGAAGGGTAGGTTGGTCTATGTGGGGGCCGGCACCTCTGGGCGTATTGCCGTTCAAGACGGTGCAGAATTGGGTCCTACGTTCGGATGGCCACAAGAGCGTATGGTTTTTTGCTTAGCGGGAGGTATGGAGGCTTTGACAATCAGTGCTGAAGGGGCTGAAGATGATTTTGACGATGGTATCAAACAGATACGAGAAGCAAAGGTTGGTAAAAATGACGTCGTATTTGGCGTTGCTGCCAGTGGTAAGACGCCCTTCACGCTTGGCGCACTTAAAGAAGCTAATGCTCTGGGGGCCATGACTATTGGAATAACCAATAATCCGCATACGCCCATTTTGGAAGAGGCCGACTACGCCATTTTGGCTGAAACAGGCAGCGAATTGATTGCCGGATCAACCCGAATGAAAGCGGGTACCAGCCAGAAAGCCATTTTTAATATGCTTTCTACCGCCATAATGACAAGGCTGGGGCGCATATATAAAGGTTTTATGGTTGATATGATTGTATCCAATAAAAAGTTGGAAAACCGCGCCGTGAATATGATTTGTGATATTACAGACTGCTCAGCAGAAGTTGCAGGTTCTTCGCTCAAAACGGCCAATCGACATATTAAAACCGCCATCCTGATAACTTTGGGAGAAAACCTCAACAGCAGCGAACGCATTTTAGCGCAAGCAGGGGGAAACCTTCGTGAAGCTCTCGTTATAATGAAATCAATAAATGATTGAAAAGGCAGATAAATAATGCTGRATGATATTGGGCCAAACTGGGATGATTCAACCCCCCTATACATTCAGTTGGCCAATAACCTGAGACAGATAATCCTTGATGGCAAAATGTCATCCGGGGATGCTCTTCCTTCAGAGAGGGTGTTAACTGAAATAACCGGTGCTTCAAGAGTAACCATAAGGAAAGCAATAGGTCGGCTTATCAATGAAGGGCTTTTGTTGCGACGGCAAGGATCCGGAACCTACATTGCACCACTGATTGAGCAATCCGGTGAAGAGCTTAGCGGGTTTACTGAGGACGCTAAGAACCGTGGTGAGGCGCCAACATCGATTTGGCTCGTTCGAACAACAGCTTTTCCAACTGAAGAAGAAGCAAGGCACCTGCGCATAAATACCGGGGAGCAGGTTGTCAGGCTCGGGCGGGTAAGATTATCCAATGGAGAGCCTCTTGCCATTGAACATGCTGTTGTTGCTGCAACCCTGTTGCCTATCCCGGATAATGTGGGTGATTCTCTCTATCAGACGCTGAAAGAAAATGGCAATTGCCCGGTAAAGGGGACGCAAAAAATTCAAGCCTCATTGGCCACCCCGACAGAAGCCGGCCTGCTTTCTATCCAGGAGGGTAGCGAGGTATTAAGAATTGAACGCAACAGTTTTTTGGCAGATGGCACCCCGGTTGAATACACACGCTCTGCATATAGAGGAGACAAATATATTTTTGTCACCGAATTGCATGAATGTGGAGACTAGCCCTAACCCTATTAACCATTTGTCCAAATAATATCATTTCAATACTCAGGAAGACTATCACTCTTCCTGAGACCAAGAGAGTTTAATCAAACCATGGAAGCACCATTTCAGAAAGAGCACATGGAAATTAATTCAAGAAGAAATGCCTCTAACGTTATTTTTGGTTGCTCTGGATTGCGGTTGACCCGTGGCGAGATTGACCTGTTTAAGGTCGTGAAACCCTGGGGACTGATCCTTTTCTCCAGAAATCTGCAAGCGCCAGATCAAGTAAAAGCTCTGGTCGGAGACTTTAAAGATGCAACCGGACGAGATGACGCGATTATCCTTATAGATCAGGAAGGCGGACGAGTGTCCAGGCTGCCCGAAACTTTCTGGCGAATTCCGCCAAGCCCCACAATATTTTCAGAAATTTATAAAATTAATCCTCACACAGCTGAAGAAGCTGTTTTTCTGAATTATCGGCTTATTGCCCATGACCTGAAGTCATTAGGCATTAATGTGAATTGCGCGCCGATGCTGGATATTCCCAGAGCCGGATCTTCCCCCGTTGTGACGGATCGTGCCTTTGGCACAAACCCTGAAATCGTGAGCCGGTTGGCTGAGAAGGCCATTCAGGGGATGAAAGCTGGCGGTGTCGCACCCGTACTTAAACATGCGCCGGGGCATGGTCGCGCGACTGTGGACAGTCATCATCTGGTCCCGCGGGTTGATGCGTCAGTAAAATCGCTTGCTGATACTGATTATAAACCATTTATTATGTTGAAGAATGAAGCGATGCTCATGACCGCACATATAATATATAATGCCATAGACCCCAGTCTGCCCGGTACAATTTCGCCGATTATCATAAAAGACATCATAAGGTCAAAGCTGGGTTTTAACGGGCTTATCATGACCGATGATATAAATATGCATGCACTTAGCGGACCTGTCCCTCAAAGAGCAAAGTTGGCCCTTGATGCCGGCTGCGACATTATTCTGCATTGCAGTGGTTCACTTGACGAGATGTCCCAAATTGCGGATGTTGTCAGTCATTTGAAAGGCTCTGGTCTGGACCGTACCAGAGTGGCAGAAGCGCAGGCATATGCAAAAGCTGACGAAATAGATGTAGGTCAGATACAGGAACGTCTGGATATAATTTTACGTGATTATCAGGATAGCTAACCATGTCTGATATTATTGATATCCTTCGGAAAGAATTGGACGCAGGTGCCGTACTTTCCAGCGCGGAAGTTGCTCAAAGAGCTGTCAGCTATTGGGATAACAGTCCCATGGTCGCCAAAGCCCTTGTTCGACCGGCTTCGACACAAGACCTTTCAAAGGTGCTTAAAATATGTCACGCCCATAATCAGGCTGTCGTCACCCATGGTGGAAATACGACCTGTGTTCAGGGGACCCGTAGCGGGGCAGAAGATATCATCATATCCCTGGAACGGATGAATAACATTATTGAGATTGACCCTGTTTCCAACACCGCCACAATAGAAGCCGGCGCTGTGTTGGAGAATGTCCAGAATGCGGTGAAGGAACAAGGATTATTCCTGCCCCTTGATCTTGGGGCAAGAGGGTCCTGCACCATCGGGGGCAACCTGGCCACCAACGCCGGCGGGGTGAATGTTATTCGTTACGGAATGGCACGATCCATGGTGCTTGGTCTCGAAGCTGTGTTAGCGGACGGAACGATCATTTCTTCCATGAACAAGATGTTGAAAAATAATGCTGGCTATGACCTGAAACAGTTGTTCATCGGCTCCGAAGGGACACTTGGCATCATTACCCGCACAATTGTTAAATTAATGCCCCAGTTGACTACCACAAATACGGCTCTTGCCGCTTTGCCGGATTTTAAATCCGTCTCTCTGTTTCTTAATCATTTAAAAAAAACGATTGGCTCAAATCTGTCTGCCTTCGAAGTGATGTGGGGTGATTATCTTAAGGCCGTTACGGAACCCGGATGGCACAGGGCCCCTATGGAAAGAACCCATCCCTTTTATGTGCTTTATGAATGTGATGGTAGCGACCCGGCCAGGGATGATGCCCGTTTTATGGAAGTCATTGAGGCGGCTTTTGAGAGTGGTTATATTCTGGACGCCGTTATCCCAAAATCCGGGAATGAGCGGCAGGCATTATGGGCCATACGGGACGATTTCGAAGCTATCCTTCATCCAAAACCTGTTTATCTCTACGATGTCAGTCTGGCGATCACCTCAATGGAAGAATATGTAATAAACGTGAAAAAATTGCTGTTACAGCTTTTACCACAATCAAAAGTCTATGTTCTGGGGCATGTAGGAGATGGCAATTTACATTTTTTTGTACAGCCTGGTTCACAGGCTGATAATATCAGAAACCTTTCTGATCGTGCTGTATATGAGCCATTACAAGCCTGTCATGGTTCCGTATCGGCAGAACACGGCATTGGCTTCGAAAAAAAAGAATGGCTTGGCCAAAGCAGAAGTGCGGCGGAAATCACCATGATGAAGCTTCTGAAGGGTGTGATCGACCCGCGAAAAATACTGAACGCCGGTGTTGTCATTGATTAAAATGACACAGAAAAATTCATTGCGGAACCGCAAAGGGTTTTAATAGGGAACAGTTGTAGTAGACATTTAATATTTGTAGCTTATGCTGATCTTGTTCATTAGGTCATAACGCATTAATTTGAGGGCAGTTTTCACATTAATTCTGAGGCAGAAACAGCTAAAAATAACAGGATTTCAAGAATGAAATTGGATAAAATTAGTCCTGACAAGGACGCCACAACACCACTTTATATGCAAATTGCGAARAATATACACACCTATATTTCCCAAGGTAAAGTTGCTGTTGGCGAAGCTTTGCCCCCTGAACGTGACTTGTGTCTTATGACCGGGACTTCCCGGGTGACAATCCGCAAGGCTCTGGACAAGCTTGTGGCGGACAAGGTTGTTTTGCGTAAGCAGGGGGCCGGCACATTTGTTCTGCCACAGCTTGAACACCTTGGATCAAGCCTGAGTGGTTTCACTGGCAATGCGCTCAAGATGGGCCATAATCCCAGAGCCATCTGGATCATGAAAGCTTACGGCACACCGACAGTGGAAGAAGCGGAAATTCTGAAAATACCCCAAACAGATAATGTCGTGCGTCTTGGACGTGTTCGATTGTTGGATGGCCAACCTCTTGCTATTGAACATGCTGTCGTTCCGGCAAGACTGCTGCCAGAAATTAACGAGATATCCGAATCTCTGTATCGGGCGCTGGAGACTAAAGGCCATCGACCAGTCAAGGGTACTCAGAAGGTCCGGGCGTCCCTGGCGAACCCTACTGAGGCTGGTCTTCTTTCCATTGAGGAAAATAGTGAAGTATTACGAATTGAGCGGCGGTCTTATCTTCAGGATGGTACGCCAGTCGAATTGACCAGGTCGGCCTACCGTGGGGATCGTTATGATTTTGTCATGAATTTGGAAAGTATTCAATTAAACTAAGAGGTCGCTTGCCCTCTGATCCAGCTTTCCATAACCTCCAGTTCGGGGGAGAGAAGAATAAAATCAGCCTGAAGGCCTGCGCGTAACTCCCCAAGTTGATCTTGCATCATGATAAACCGGGCGGGTAATATGCTGGCCATGCGGGTTGCCTGCTCAAGATCAATATCCAGAAAATCCATGGCATTCCGGACGGCACTGATCATATCCAGGTCCGACCCGGCAAGGGTGCCGTCCGCCGTGACGCATTTGCCATCCGCCACTTCAATCCTGATATTCCCGAGAAAGAAGGGCTTGTCCTTGGCGCCGACGCTTGGCATGGAGTCGGTAACGAGAAATATCTGGTCATCGGCCTTGGCGCGTACGGCCAGACGTAGCATGGCCGGATGAACATGGTGACCATCTGCTATAATACCGCACCAGCCGCGCGGGTCTTGCAAAGCGGCGGCAATGATGCCCGGATGGCGGCTGTTCAGAGGGGTCATGGCATTGAACAGGTGGGTGAAGCCTGTCAGGCCTGCGTCCAGCGCCGTGAGGGTCTCTTCATATGATGCCAGCGAATGACCGGCGGAAACAATCACACCGCGCCTGTGAAGGGCCAGAATGATGTCAGCTGTTGTTTTCTCAGGGGCCAGAGTGACAATTGTCTTACCGCCCTTGAGGCTGGACAGAAGGTTCAGTTCATCCTCGCCAATCTCCCTGAATTTCGAGGCATCATGCACACCGCGTTTCTGTTCATTCAGGAACGGTCCTTCAAGATGAATGCCAAGGACACCGGGAACACCCTGGGCAATGGCCATTTCAACAGCCTCTATGGCACGTGCCATGATGTCCGGATTATCACTTATCAGGGTGGGCAGGAACCCGGTGGTGCCGAATTTGCGGTGGGCTTCTCCGATGGCTTTGATGCCTTCAACGGTGGAACTGTCATTGAACAAAACACCACCGCCGCCATTGACCTGGGTGTCGATAAAACCGGGCAGTAACGTCATGCCGCGAAGATCACGTTCTACTGTAATATCCGCAGGACATGCAATATCATCGCAAACCGTCACGATTAGTCCATCGCGAAACAGGACGCTCTGGTTATCCTTGAAGCCTTCGGGGGTTAAGACACGTGCGTTGATAAGGGCCTTCATGCTTATAGAGTCTCCGTAACCTTGTTTAAATAGGGTGGACAATCGGGATTATAGCCGCGCGTTAGCGAAAGTGCATTGACGAATTTGTAAAAGGACTGAATAAAAACGATAGGGCGCAGTTCGGCTGCGGCGCTAAAGGCCGTGTCAAGGTTTTGGGCACCGTCATAGGATTGCCCCACGCTAAGAACCTGTGCCGACCGTTCGATGAAAGCTGTGGCCGCATCGTCAATACTGGATTGTGTTTGATCCTGAACAGAAAATATCAATACCGGGAAGCCTTTTTTGACAATGGTCATCGGGCCGTGCTTCACTTCGGCAGCACTAAAGGCTTCCGCATGAAGTCCGCAGGTTTCCTTGAACTTCAGGGCAGCTTCTTGGGCGATGCCAAGGCCAAACCCGCGGCTGATCACAAAGAGGTTTCTGGCATCTTTTAACACGCCTATGCCCGTGTACCAGTTCAGGGTAAAAGTCTTTTCCAGAGCATCAGGCAGATTATTAAGTTCCTTCATCAAGCTCTGGTTCTGTGCCCATGCGGCGACAAGATGCACGATGGCGCTGAGGGAACAGATGAATGATTTCGTGGCGGCAACACTTTTTTCCGGACCCGCATGCAGGGGAATAACCACATCGGATAATTCGGCCAGAGGTGATGTGATGTCGTTTATCAGGGACACCACAAAAGCCCCTCTGTCTTTGGCTGCTTGCGCAGCGCTCAGGATATCAGGGCTTTGTCCCGATTGCGAAATGGCCAGAAAAAGCACATCATTCAAATTCTGTCGAGCTGCGAAAACCGAATTGATCGAGGGGGCTGCTGACAGGGTAGGTGTGCCTATATGAGTTTCTATCAGATATTTTGCATAAGTAGCGGCATGATCTGAGCTACCGCGCGCACAGGTCATAACCAAAGAGGGAGGCTTACGGTGTAGACGTTCAACAAGTGTTTCTATTTGTTGTTTATTGGATATCAGTTGGAGCTGTACCTTAGAGTGTGCTTCCTGAGCTTCCTGGTACATCAATGTTTGTTTTTCATTATCGCGTATCATGGGTATTTCTTTTTTTATCATATTGCAGAGATACCACTTTGTTCAGATATATTCAATACCTATTAAATACCTATTTCATGTTTTTTAGGAATTATAGGGGTTGCTTGACAATAAAAAGATACCAATATAATATCTATTTTCGATTCTGAAGAGAGCAACTAAAATCTGGATATCTGTATATTTTTAGGGCTTGATCGGTTTTATGAGTTTCTAAATTACTGACCATGTCAGAAATTCCGGTCAATATTTTGTATGGACTATGTTTAATTTCAAAGGTGTATTTATGTATTTTCTGGGCATTGACGCCGGCGGCACCAAATGCCGCGCAAGACTGGTTGATGTAACTGGTCGTATTATTGGAAACGGGTGCTCAGGCCCCGCAAATGTTCGAATAGGTGTATCAAATGTTTTCCCAGTAATACAGGATGCTTATAACCAAGCCATATCAGAAGCAAAACTTGATGCTTTGGAAATAAAGGGCATTAACGCTGGAATTGGTATCGCCGGTATTGGGCGCATTGGCGCACTTGAAGAAATGCGGGCTCAACCTTTTCCTTTTCATTCCATCATACTTTGCAGTGACGGCCTGATTGCCAATATTGGCGCCCACTCAGGACGAGACGGCGGGATTGTGATTATAGGAACAGGCAGCATAGCCGTGGGTCAGGTGAATGGCAAAAATGTCCGTGTAGGCGGCTATGGTTTTCCTGCCTCCGATGAAGGAAGCGGAGCCTATATGGGATTACAAGCCATACGGATGACGTTGCGGGCATCTGATGGACGCCTTTCTCATTCAATTTTGACTAATAATCTTTTCCATAAATTTGGAAGAGACGTCAGCTCTGTTATCAGTTGGATGGATAAAGCCAGTGCAACAGACTATGCGGCATTGGCCCCTCTTGTTATGAAGGCCGCAGAGGAAAGTGACCTGGTTGGTAGTTCAATTGTTCGTCGGGCAGCCCATCATATCGAATTGATGGTGCATAGTTTATATGCATCAGGAGTCCCGAGATGTGCATTAACAGGGGGCTTGTCGGAACGTATAATGCCTTGGCTTTCGCCTGACGTACGTGCAAAAATTTTTAAAGCTGAAGGTGATTCCCTCGATGGGGCCTTGCACCTTGCACGGCAAAAGGTAGAAGTCTGATGAGGATGCGAACCATATCTTTTTACCGTTGGTGGCAAGCAACCCAAAGCTATAGACGCCCTGCCCTTTTCGCCATGTTGTTGTTAGGGTTTGCTAGCGGATTACCCCTTGCTCTTTCGTTTCAAACCTTAAGTTTATGGTTGTTTGAGGACGGTTTGGACCTGGGCGACGTTGTTATGTTTTCACTGGCGGGCCTGCCTTATACCCTAAAGTTTGTCTGGGCTCCTTTCATAGACAGATTGTCATTTCCTGTGCTGGGACGGGCATTGGGTCAGCGACGTGGCTGGCTTCTGGCTTCACAAATTTCTGTTATGGGGGCAATTGTTATTGTGGGAATATTTGCTTCGGCAGAGCATCCATTGTTTACCGCAATGCTCGTCATATCTTTGACCTTTGCATCAGCTACGCAGGACATTGTTGTCGATGCCTATCGCATTGACCGCTTGAGTGATGAAGAGCAAGCCTTGGGAGCAGCGATGGTAATTTACGGCTATCGTGTGGGCATGCTTGTTTCTGGCGGATTGGGGCTTATTTTGGCCGATCTTGTATCCTGGACAGCCGTTTATGTTGTTATGGCAGGCTTTATGCTTGTGGGCATTTTGACGACACTGATGAGTAAAGAGCCGGACCAAGCGGCAAAAAATGTGGTTGATCAAAGTGAACTTGTCTTAAGAAAAAGTTACGCGGCGCGTCACGGGGTAAGATGGGCCGGAATCTTGGCCTGGCTACATGTCGCTGTCTGGCAACCGCTGGAAGACATCATCCTTCGTAAAGGGTGGTGGGCTATCCTGCTGACTGTTGTTCTCTACCGTATTGGGAACTCGCTCGAAAGCGTGACCAGTAATTTGTTCCTGGTCGAACATATTGGCTTTAGCAAAACTCAAGTAGGGCTCGTCGTGAAGGGTTTTGGGCTTGTTTCGTTACTTACAGGCGTCGGGGTCGGTGCTATTTTATTGAAGAATACAAGCATGTTCAATACGTTGTTGATCTGTGGTGTGTTGCAAATTCTTTCTATCTTTTTGTTTATCGTACAGGCATGGGCGGGGCCAGATATGTCGGTTCTGGCCATGACAATTACCGGGGAAAATTTTGCAACCGGGATGAGTTCAGTGGCTTTTGTGGCATTTACATCAATTATTTGTAATAAAGCATTCTCAGCATCGCAATTTGCCCTGTTAAGTTCATTGGGGGCTGTCCCCCGAACGGTTTTATCGTCCAAGGCCGGTGTTTTAGTTGAAATGATGGGTTGGATTGATTTCTTTGCCTTTGCCATGGTGGCTGCTGTGCCAGGGGTTTTGCTTTTATTCGTTTTGCGCAAATATAATATGGGCATACCTGTGCCGCTCGGAACCAATGGGAAAGATGCCAAAGACAGTAAAAATGGAGGTGATGCAATAAAATGCTTAAGCTAAAAACAGAGCGGTTAACATATGCATTGATGAATGCGGATGATGTTGACCTGATGTTGGACCTCAACAGTGACCCAGAAGTAATGCATTATATTAATGGCGGAAATCCCACCTGCCGAAAGGAAATGATGGAAAGTCATATCCCGCGTATGGAAAGTTTCAGTAATTTTGAAAAAGGCCGGGGCTTGTGGAAAGCTGTTACAAAAGATACCAACGAATTTATTGGTTGGTTCATGTTAAAATATCTTGCGGATTTTCCAGGTGAAATTGAAATGGGCTGGAGGCTTAAAAAGAAGTTTTGGGGAAAAGGCTATGCCACTGAGGGGGCCGCTATGCTCTGTGATTTTGCCAAAAAACAGCATGGCATCAATAAAGTTTTCGCCACTGCCCTTCCAGAAAATATAAATTCACACAAAATTATGAAAAAGATTGGTATGAAATATATTAAAACAGCTCACCATCACGACCCGGCCTTTCCAGAAATTGTGGCCTATTACGAATTATAAAGGCGGGCTTGTGCACCATAGTGACCGGGGAAGCCAATATGTCTCAATCAGATATACAGAACGCCTTGCGGAAGCGGGAGGAACCTTCCGTGGGCAGTGTCGGTGACAGTTATGACAAGCCTCCGGCAAACCCGGGGCGGTTCATAGCCATATCATAAGAATTCCTAAATATAAACTTTGACAATATTGAACCCGAAGTTCAAGATAACTCTGGATCGGGGAATGAGATGAGCAGGACGGTGGCAAGTATATCATCTGAAGCATTGGGAACAGTTGTTGGTGTATCCGGCCCTGTTGTTGAAATAGCCTGTTTTGGCCCCCATCTTCCTGCCCTGCATGAAGCCCTGAGCGTAAATCTGGATGACATAGAATGCCTTTTGGAAGTTCATCACCATATTGATGAAAAGCATGTGCGGGCCGTCGCTCTGCACAGCACAGCAGGTTTAAAGCGCGGCGCAATGGTTCACAGCACTGGCGGGCCATTATCAGTGCCGGTGGGGCCAGACTGTCTGGGCCGGGTTCTGGATACCTTTGGCCGACCACTTGATGGCAAGCCCCCATTTGAAGCCAGCGAATTCAGGCCGATTTTAGCCAAACCATCTCCCATAGCCGACGTTAAGGGTCCAGAATCGATTCTGTTGACCGGGATAAAGGTTATCGATCTGCTTTGCCCGTTTGTCCGTGGTGGCAAGACGGGCTTGTTTGGCGGGGCAGGCGTGGGCAAGACGGTGCTGATCATGGAATTTATGCATGCCATTGCCGCGTTGCATCAGGGCGTGTCTGTTTTTGCCGGTGTGGGGGAACGCATCCGTGAAGCTCATGAGATGTGGAAAGAGATGGAACGCTCGGGCGTGCTGGCCAAAACCACGCTGGTATATGGCCAGATGGATGAATCGCCGGGCGTGCGTTTTCGCGCCGGGGCCGCCGCTCTTTCCTATGCTGAATATCTGCGCGATTCCCTGAACAAGGAAGTTCTTGTCCTGATGGATAATGTTTTCCGTTTTGTGCAGGCGGGCAGTGAAATTTCAGGGCTATTGGGCCGCATGCCCGCCACGGTCGGCTATCAGCCCACATTGCTGTCAGAAGTGGCTGAACTGGAAGAACGTATCGCCTCCACGACCTCAGGCACGATCACTTCGGTACAGGCGGTTTA
>NVTJ01000064.1 GCA_002401545.1 Alphaproteobacteria bacterium | reverse complement strand
ACTGTCGACCTGTCCGTGGGCAACGGAAAAAAGCGAGGCGGCAAGAGAATTCTGGCGGTTGGCACAGATTGTTCAGTGGGTAAAATGTATGCGACGCTGGCTCTTGAGCGGCAAATGAAGTCTCAGGGCTTGAATGTGGATTTTCGTGCCACGGGCCAGACCGGTATATTGATTGATGGCGGGGGCATTTCTGTGGATGCGGTGGTGGCTGATTTTATTTCCGGCGCTGTTGAGACCCTGACGCCGGACAATAGTGATGATCACTGGGATGTGATTGAAGGACAGGGGTCGCTGTTCCATCCGTCTTTTGCCGGGGTCAGTCTGGGGCTGTTGCATGGGGCGCAGGCGGATGTGTTGATCCTCTGTCACGAGGTTGGCCGACCCCATATGCGGGGGCTGCCTCATCAGCCCTTACCTGACCTGCAAAAATGTATCAATGCTAATCTGGGCGCATCGCGGCTGACCAACCGGCAAGTAATTCTGGGCGGTATAGCCCTTAACACTTCGGTTTTGAGTGAACAGGAAGCCCAAACCCACTGTCGACAAATGAGCCAGACCTACGGTGTGCCCTGCGTTGATCCTTTGCGGCACGGCATGGAAAGCATCGTCGATTTTATTTTGTCGGCAAAAGGATAAGACCATGATCAGCCGCCGATTATCCATCAGCCATGAGGTATGGCCCCTGAAAGAACCCTTTCACATTGCCCGGGGTGTCCGGACAGAGACACATGTTATCATGGCCGAGCTTGAATATTGTGACATTCGTGGTCGGGGGGAATCGGTGCCTTATGCCCGTTACGGTGAGACAATAGATAGCGTGATGGCCCAGATTGAGCAGGTGAGGGATATTGTTGAGGACGGTATTTCACCGGAAGAGTTAGCGCAAATTTTGCCCGCCGGGGCCGCTCGCAATGCCGTTGACTGTGCTTTGTGGGATATGCTGGCGCGGTGGAAACATATCCCCGTATGGCAATTGCTGCGATTGCCCCGGCCCATGGGCGTGAAGACCGCCGTAACCATTAGTATCGCCGGCGTGGAAGAAATGGCGCAAAAAGCTTTGCTTTACAAGGATTTCCCCCTGCTTAAAATCAAACTGGACGGGCAGGACATCAGGGCGCGGATAACCGCCATTCGCGAACAGGCGCCAAAACCCCGGATTATCATAGACCCCAATGAAAGCTGGACCATAGACCATCTGATTGATCTGGATGATTTTCTGGCGGCGCGGGATATTTCCCTGCTCGAACAGCCGCTGGCGGCGGGGCAGGATGATGACTTAAAGAATTTCAAGGGTAAAATCCCCCTTTGCGCCGATGAATCCTGCCACACGCGGGAGGACCTTGCCGGGCTGGTGGGTAAATATCAGGTCATTAATATCAAGCTGGATAAAGCCGGCGGTTTGACGGAAGCGGTCAAATTAAAAAAACAGGCAGAAGCTATGGGTTTTGATATTATGGTGGGATGCATGGTTTCCACCTCTCTGGCTATGGCACCGGCAATGTTGCTGGCCCCGGGCGCATGTTTCGTTGACCTTGACGGGCCAATATTGATTGCCAAAGACCGGAAACATAGCCTGAAAATAATTGCAGGCCGCATGGATGAAGCTTCACCGGAATTATGGGGCGGGTAGGATGATGAGAAAACCAGTGGATGAAAATATGTTAAAACAGGATATTGATGAATGAATAAGAAGCTATATTTTCTCATAAATTGGCTGGTTTTGATTTCATTCCCGGTGCTGACGGTTCAGGCTGCTGAAAAGACGGCGATCATACGTTATGACACCCTGCATCAGCCGGTGATTGGCAAGAACGGCATGGTGGTAAGTCAGCGCGCCGTGGCCAGTCAGGTGGGGGCGGACATACTGAAAAATGGCGGCAATGCGGTTGACGCGGCAGTGGCGGTTGGCTTCGCTCTTGCCGTGACCTTACCCCGGGCGGGAAATCTGGGGGGCGGCGGTTTTATGCTGGTGCATCTGGCCAAAGAAAATAAAACCATTGCCCTTGATTACCGGGAAATGGCCCCGGCGGCGGCACAGCGGGATATGTTTCTGGACAGTCAAGGTAATGTGGATGAACAAAAGGCTCGTTTCAGCCTGTTGTCTGCGGGGGTACCGGGAACCGTGTCGGGCCTGTCCTATGCGCTTGAGAATTATGGCACCATGTCTCTATCGCAAGTGATTGCACCGGCAATCAGGCTGGCCGAACAGGGGATTACGGTAGGTTATGATTTATCGGAAGTCATGAAACAACGGCGCCATCTCCGCACGGCGTCATCCTGCATGATCTATTTCAAGGTGGGGTGCGTCCCCTATGAAGCCGGGGAGACACTGGTGCAGCAGGATTTGGCCTGGTCGCTTCGCCAAATACAGAAATATGGCCCGAATGCTTTCTATAAAGGTGAAATAGCCCTAAAAATTGTGCAGGAAATGCAGCAGAATGGTGGTCTGATTACCCTGCAGGACCTTGCCAATTATAAGGTGGTGGAACGGGAGCCAGTAAGGGGCAGCTTTAAAGGCTATGAGGTGGTTTCCATGCCGCCGCCCAGTTCCGGTGGTGTGCATATCATACAGATGCTGAATATACTGGATCATTTTCCCCTGAAAGATTTTGGGCCAAACAGCGCAGCATCCCTGCATCATTATGGGGAGGTTATGAAGCGTGCCTATGCAGACAGAAGCAAGTATCTCGGCGATCCTGACCATACTGATGTTCCCGTAAAGGGCCTGATTTCGCAGGCATATGCGGCTGAAATAGCGCAGGAAATAAAAGCCTGTTGCATTACGGCATCGGATGATATTCTGCCCGGAGCAGCGCCCAAATATGAAAGCCCGGACACCACCCATTTTTCCGTAATGGATAAATGGGGCAATGCGGTCAGCAATACTTATACCCTGAATTTTTCCTTTGGTTCCGGTCATTCAATACCCGGCACCGGTATTTTGATGAATAACGAAATGGATGATTTTTCCTCTAAGCCGGGGGTCCCCAATGCCTTTGGTCTTTTGGGGGCGGAAGCAAATGCCATTGCTGCCACCAAAAGACCCCTGAGCAGCATGACGCCAACCATTGTTTTTAAGGACGCAAAGCCCTATCTGGTGACGGGCAGTCCGGGCGGCAGCCGTATCATTACCACCGTGTTGCAGATGCTGGTTAATGTTCTGGTCTATGATATGAATGTGGCAGAGGCCAGCCATATGCCGCGTATTCACCATCAATGGTATCCCGATATCCTGTTTATGGAGCCGGGATTTAGTCCCGATACGGTCAAAATACTCAAAGAAATGGGTTACAAGACGGAGGCAAGCGGTACCATGGGCAGCCTGCAATCAATCCAGTGGAAAGATGGTCTTTTTTGGGGGGCATCAGACCCGCGCAGACCGGGCGCCGCCGCTATTGCTAACTAGACTAATTATGGTCATAACGCAAGGTTATGACTCGTGTATTAATTGATATTGGAAATTTCATTTCCTAAGCATGATAATGGCATTGACTAATCAACTGGTGATCTGGTTAACAAGCTTTTATCAGAATTAATTTATTCCCGGAGGAAACGATGAATAATATTAAAAATATATCATTTAAACATTTGCTTTTTGCTTCAGTCGGCAGCTTCTGTATGACAAGTGCCTATGCCGCAGATGAAGCCGAAGAAGCCGCATTGGAAGAGGTTGTTGTTGTTGGATCTCAAATCAAGGGCGCTCAGGTGACGGGCCTTTTGCCTGTTTCCCTGATTGGTGAGGCAGACATGGATGCTATCGCCGCATCTTCGGGGGCGGAACTTTACGGGTCTCTACCTTCCAACGGGGTGATGAATTTTAACGGCACTGATACAGTGGGTGGCGGCGTTAACAGTGCCCGCGGGGACGTGGCGTCCATTAATCTGCGCGGTATCGGCTCAGGCAACACATTGATATTGTTAAACGGTCGTCGTGTTGTGCAGCATCCCGGCACGCAGTCTGAAGGGCTGGTTCCGGTGACAACGGCAAATCTGAATGCCATTCCGGTTTCAGGTATCAGACGTATTGAGATTCTTCATGACGGTGCTTCGGCCATTTATGGGACCGATGCTGTGGCCGGGGTGATTAATACGGTTCTGAGGGACAGTTATGATGGCTACCGGATCAACGCCGAATATGGCGGTGCTGAAGACACGGACCGCCGAAAATTGAAGCTTGATTTTCTGGGTGGCTGGAAAGTGAATGATGATAAAACCAGCATTACCCTGTCGCTGAATTATTTTAATGGTACGGGCGTTGATGCCAGCGAACGTGATTATGCCGCCTCTTCGGACAGACGCGATTTTCTTATTGGCACTGATTTTGAAGGGGATACAAATTTCAGAAACACCTCAACCGATACACCCTGGGGGCAGTTTGAGGCCGGGCAGCGCGTTCGTCAGGATGGCACATCTCTGACAAGTTCCGGCGGAAGATTTCATATCCAGCCTCAGACATCTTCGGGCTGTCTGGCGGATGTTACGGCAGACATTTGTATTGATAACAGCTCACTAAATAGCGATTTGCGGTTTGACAGCAATTCAGATCGTCAGATGATTCCTGATGTTAAACGCGGCAATGCCTTTTTGTTTATCAATCACGAATTTGACAGCGGCATGGAATTCTATAGTGAGTTTTCCTATTACCGGGCTGAATCCCTTAAACTTCGTGAGGGGAGCGGTATTTTATCAAGCGCACCAATTACCATTTCCAAGAATGCTTACTGGAACCCCTTTGGTGCTGTAGGTAGCGTCAACCGTCTGGCAGACCTTAATGCCCCGGATGAAGGTCTGGATATAAAAACCGATCGTTACCGGGTTGTTGATGCCGGACAGCGTCAAATTGATGTGGATAATGATTCTTTTCGTCTTCTGAGTGGTTTAAGAGGCCAGTGGAATGATTGGGACTGGGATAGTGCCGTGCTTTATTCAGAAGCCACCACCCTTGATACAACACGTAACCGGATCAGTAATACTTTATTCGAGGCAGCAATCAACCGGACGGATGATACCGCCTATAACCCGTTTAATGGCGGAGATGTGAATAATCCCAATGTGGGTGATCCCACAGGCAATCCGCAGGCCACAATTGACAGCTTCCTGATTGATGTCACCCGCTATAATAAAACGACGCTGGCTTTGGCAGATTTTAAAATCTCCAACCCTTCCGTATTTGAACTTTTCGGTAATGATGTGGGGGCCGCTGTCGGGGTGGAATGGCGCCGCACCAGTTTTCTGGAAGACCGCGATGACCGGTTAGACGGGACCATAAGTTTTACCAGAGCAGATACCGGAGAACAGACAAGTGATGTTATGAATTCCAGCCCAACACCGGATTCTGACGGGTCAAGAAATGTATTATCCGCTTTTGTTGAACTGGCGGTTCCTCTGATCGCCTATGATGAAAGCCGGAATTTCATACAATCACTGGACTTGCAGCTTGCGGGCCGTTTTGAACATTATGATGATGTTGGCGATGTCTTTAAGCCAAAAGTGGCGTTATCCCTGATACCCTTTAAAGGTTTTCAGGTACGTGCCGCTTATTCTGAAGGGTTCAGGGCACCAAACCTTGAACAGCTTCATACCGAAGTTGTCACGCGGGTTAATACCCGAACCGACTGGTATCGCTGTCAGGCCGCCGTGAACAAGGGTGATATTGCCAGCTTGGGAAATTGTAGTTTTTCCAGTGGTGTTGAAAGTCTCCGTTCCGGCAGTCTGGATCTGGAACCGGAAAACTCCCGGAATTATTCCGTTGGCCTCGTCTTCGCACCGGAGAATGATTTTGGTTTTACCTTCACCGTGGATTACTGGCGTATTGAGCAGGAAAAACTGGTGGGTCTTTTCGGTGATGCCAATCAAATTGCCCTTGAACTGGCGCGAAGGTTAGGCGGCGGGTCCAATGATAATGTGATCAGGGAAGCGGCAAGTCAGGATGATATAGATTTCTTCGCCGGTTCCGGCCTTGATGCAGTTGGTGATATTGTCAATGTACGTGACCCGTTCCTGAATCTTGATTCCCGCGTTACCGAAGGTATTGACCTGGGGCTGTATTTCAATTTTAATGATACTCCGATAGGAGATTTTAATTTTAAATTTAATGCGTCACATCTCATCACGGCTTTTCAGGATATTTCCCCTGATGGACAGGAAATAAATGCATTGAATGAAGATGCCATCAGGGTGATCGGGGGAGGCGATCTGGTTGAACAGAATGGTCGCCCAAAATGGCAGGGCACAGGAACAATTACCTGGCGTAACGGTAACTGGGGTGCAGGTTTGTGGGGTAAATATACCAGTGAGGTTTTTGATACCAGCGCGAGACAAAATGATACGGGTGACTTTTTTCGTGTGGATGATTTCTTTCGTTTGAATACCTATGTCCAATATAGTTTTGATGAAGGGGCATTGAGAGATACCCGTATCCGTTTTGGGGTCAGGAACCTGTTTGACAAGGCCCCGCCACTTGCCGATAACACTTTTGGTTATTTGGCCAGTCTGCATAGCAGTGAGGGCCGGTTCTTCTATGGCTCTGTTCGGAAGTCATTCTAGGGTCTGTGGGTTGCCGCCCCTTTTTCTGGCTTGGTTTGGTGTAGGGTGATGTGATGAAATCTTTGTTAATCAGTGTTCTTATACTGTTTGTTACGGGCCAGATGGCTCTGGCGAAAAATGCCACCTGCGATTTTGGAGCGGTTAAATTCCTGACGGATTTTCCCACAGCGCGGATCAATGGCTGTGAGGAAAAATCCGGCGATTATCATCTTTATATTTCGCCGGAAACCAAACCCGTAAACCCTAGCCCCTGGTATGGTTTTAAAGTTATTTCTGACAAAAAAAGAACGATTAATGTCTATCTGAATTACACCTATGCCAAACACCGTTACTGGCCAAAAGTAAGCCGGGATGGTTTGCGCTGGAGCACTTTGGATGCCCGCAAGATTACCAGATATAACGAGGACAGAAAAGTCCGTCTCAAACTTGCTGTGGATGACAAGCCGCTCTGGGTTTCCGCGCAGGAAATTTTTAATAACCAGCAGTATGATCTCTGGAGCCAACATATGGCTGGCAAGGATTTTGTTGATCGCCGGGTGCTGGGTAAATCGGTGGAAGGCCGCCCGATCTATAAGCTGGAAACAACAGGAAACTGGCAAGCAGACAAGCCCGCAAACCTGTTGTTGGTAGGACGGCAACATCCACCGGAAGTAACAGGGGCACTTGCCCTGTTGCCTTTTGTGGAAACCATATTGTCGGACAGCAGGCTTGCGCGGCGGTTCCGCGATAAATTTCGTATTATTATTGTGCCTAACCTGAACCCGGACGGGGTATTTAACGGCAACTGGCGCATGAACGCCAATGGACGGGACCTGAACCGGGACTGGGGGCCTTTCACCCAGCCGGAAACACGCCTCATGCGGACTGAACTTGATCGTTTCAGAGACGAAAAGGACGGCAAACTCTACCTCATGCTGGACTTTCATTCCACATATGAAAACCTGATTTACACCCAGTCAACGGAAGACAGTCCGGATTCGGCCAGATTTGCCCGTGACTGGTATGGTGCCATTAAAAAACGATTGCCTGATATCGCTTTTAAACATGATCCACGGCATAATACGAAGCTTCCCACATCCAAGGGTTATGTTCACAAGACCTTTGGAGTGCCGGCCATTACATATGAAATGGGCGACGAATCCGATCGGGGAGAAATTCGCCGGCTCGCAAATGTCGCCGCAGAAGAAATGATGAAGATTTTATTAGGTGCATTTGAAGAATGATTGCTTTCTGAGTTTAATATTTTAGACAGCCTATTCAAACAATATCGCAGACTGGCAACATGATACGATAGAAAATCAAACAACTTACCGGCCTTTATATCTCTCGCATCTATCAATTGCCGGGTAAAATAAATATCGATTCAACCTAATATGCCCGGCCAGATGTGGGTGGCCTGTTCAGTGCTATTGGCGGCGACATTTCCAGCATCCGGTCCAGCGGGGCTTTGGCCGTCAGAGGTATAGACATATTTTTAATCCTTCAAATGTCTTGCTCTAATTATGAGTGATGAGAAAATTAATATGCTAAAACACGTCAAAGTAAAATGATATTCTACCGCACAACCATCCGTGCCTGGGGCAAGCAAGGTAATATCGAAAAATTTTAATCTACGTGGATTTTTCTTGGCATTTTGACCATTTCCCATATAGAGTCATAATTAGCCCGTAAGACTTGACTTTACGGTATATAAAAATGCTTATACGGTCAATATTAATATAGGAATTATTATGAAAGTTGACATACGTCAAGCTAAAATACTTGAAATTATCCGAGAAAACAAACAAGTTCAGGTTGAATATTTGGCTGAAATACTGGAAATTTCGCGGGAGACCATTCGAAGAGATCTCATAGTCTTGGCCAAAAAAGGTCAGGTATTAAAAATACATGGCGGGGCCTCCCTTCCCAATATTTTTGGCGAGGGGTCTTTTCAACAACGTCTTTCGGATAATGTCAGTGCGAAAATACAAATAGCAAAAACGGCTGCCTTAAAAGTAAAGCCCGGTGAAACGGTATTTATCGACACTGGTTCAACAACATTATATTTTGCAGAAAAACTGGCGAAGATTTCCGGCCTTACCATCGTTACAAATTCGACAGAAATTGCCAAGACCATTTCAACAGGCCAGAATAACAACCGTTGTTTCTTGCTTGGTGGAGAATATAGTGCCGACAATAGCCAAACATTCGGTACTATGGTAGGAACACAAATTAGCTCTTTTCGCGCGCATCATGCAATCTTGACCATAGGAGCGTTGGACGAAAGAACAGGTGTTATGAACTTCAACATAGAAGAGGCGCAAGTGGCCCGCGCAATGATCGCTCAATCACAATCTGTTACTATTCTGGTGGATGGGTCGAAATTTAATAAAATAGCATCTTTTGAGGTCTGTCCATTGGCAAAGATCAACCAAATAATTTGCGATGTGCGACCGCCTGAGAAATTGTATAAAGCAATCAAAGCAGCCGGAGTAAATATAATTTTAGCACAAGATTGAGTATTACATATTAATTTTAGTATGAAAAATCTCTTCCATTTCCATGCTCTGGGTGTTCAGCTCATAAAATTTAATCGATGCGGTTGCCGGCGAGGTGGTCGTATCGATTTCCGCTACGCCATAAACGGAACCAACCACTTTCGGCGCGTCTTTTTTATTGCCCGGCTGTGGATATGCCCATTCGGGTCTGAAAATCTCATAGGAGAAATGGTTCGCAGGATCCAGTGCGCGTACTGATGCTTTCTCATAGCTTAATGGGGACGCTGAAAAATCGAATACCGCGGTTCCCACATCCTTTCCGGCATATTCGACAAATTTTTCTGCACGCATGAGTGGTTTTAATGATGCTTTTTTATTTATGATATAGGCACTGGGATAATGCTGGTCCCCTGAAAAGAAAAGCACGCCATTAACATCATTGTTTTTAATATAAGACAATATCAGGTTTCGTTCGTATTTAAAACCAGCCCAGTTGTCAAACCCCGGTCTGTCAGATGACGTATCCCCCCCGTAATCATTCAATGATACGCTGGAGAAAATGAGTTTCATTTTTGAGTTGGATGCCTTCAGCCCCGCCAAAAGCCATGAGAGTTGTTTGGGCCCCAACATATGTTTGTCTTTGTTGTCTTCATTTTGCATTGGCGATCTATACCAGCGGGTATCCAGTACAAATATATCAACATCAGCGACAGAAAAACGGTAATAAAGTCCCTTGTTCTCCTCAACATAAGGATTGGCAGGAAAGTTTTCAACGAAGGCTTTTCTGGCCTGTTGCTTGTAAGGATAGGTGCCATCCGAGTTATCCTTGCCAAAATCATGGTCATCCCACATGGCCAGCATGGGAATATGGCTACTTAAATTCTGGTAGGCTGTCCCGAAGTTTCTGGCATATTTGGAACGGAATGCCGCAAGTACGGTCTTATCCTGTAGAACGGTTTTGCCCTCGGCAATCATGCTTTGGCGTAACTTATCATTGGATAGGTAGCTCTCCAGCAGGTTGAGATTGCCATCATAATCGGCATACATCTGATCCCCTGTAAGGGCGACAAAGGTTGGAGACAGGCTCCTGATTTGAGAAAAAATATCATAACTCAGGTATTTTTCCCGCAGGCAGGCAGAAAAAACAAAGCTGAATTTGCCCGGACTTCCCACTTTGGGAAATGAGGTGAATTCATACCACGGACTATAGTCCCCCGCCGAAAACTCAACCCGGTATTGATACGCCTCATTATCAGCGATATCAATTAAGTTCAGGTTGGCTGTATAATCATTGGCCTCGATGAGTTCGAACCACGGGGAAAGCATCGTCCTGTCATCGTCAGTTTTGCGATACTCTACCCGCGCACGTCCTTTGTTAGCTGCTTTAATCAGGATAGGGATTGTTTTATTCTGGACAAGTCCAACAACGGGAAGACGCGATAAAGAATTGGAAATGTCACAGTTTTCTCCTGAACAGTCGTCAGTAGCCTGCTGACACGCCAGCAGCCATATGGACAATATAAATATCAGAGTTATCTTATATAATTGTCGTATCATTATTTTTTCCTCATAGGAATTAATAGCAGAGCGGCGATCAGATTAGCACCTGCCAGAATAGTAAAAGCCGTATTTGCATTGAAATAACCCGGAATAATACCTCCCATAATAGCCCCAATGGAACCCGCGCCATTGACAAAACCAAGGACAGTGCCGGCGCGATTGTGCGAGCCTGTTTCTATGGCAGCGGTAGAGCTGAGCATGGCATCGGGGCCAAACTGCATCATGCCAATAAAGAAAAAGGCGACGCCAACCAATAACAGACTGTTTGTGCCCAGGAATATGGGAAAAGCAAATAAACTAAGGGAGAGTCCCAGCAGGCTGATGATGCAGATTTTATATCGACGTGATCCTAAATATTTATCTGATATATATCCAAGGACCAGTGGAGACAATACTCCGGCAATTTCAAAAGTAATCGGAACCGTGGCCGCTGCAAATTTACCAGCATCCTGAAAATGCTCATAAACGATAAACGGTCCCCAGAATAAAATGGCATAACGGGCCGGTTTAAGTAAAAAGTAAACCAGTCCGAGCAGCATTACCGTACGGTCCGAGGTGATGATTTTTAATTCTTGCCTGAATGTCAGTTTTCCTTCGCTGTTTTCTTCGGCTTCGGCGGTGTAGTCCTTATCAATACCATGATAGGTATTGATATCCGGAAGACTGATATCCCCCGGAGAATTTCTCTGAAATAACACCTGCAGTATCCATACCACAAATAAGGCCGCCGCCGCTGTCCAGAAGGCGACCCTCCAGCTATCAAAAACACTATAGGCAATATAGGCAATGAATGGTGTTGAAACCAGGCTGCCAACAGCGAAGTTGCTACACCAGAGCCCCATGACCCTTCCACGCTCATTGACGGAAAAGAAACTCGAAATATTTTTACAAAAAGCGGACCAGCCTGTCGCCTGAGCCAATCCCTGTATTATCATGACGCCAATGAAGAACGCAAAACCAAAACTTGCGCCCATCAATGCGGCAGCGACTACGGAGGTTAGCATCCCTGCCAGAATTATCGTTCGGCTGCCGAACCGATCCACCAGCATGCCAAAAACAAACTGTCCTATGGCATAAGAAATCAGATAGGTTGCGTCAATATTAGCCATCATTTGTTGGGAAATATTGATGCTAGTATCATCCATAAGACCCAGTTTGGCAACTGGAAATGCTTTTCGTGTCAAATAGTAGGAAGCATAACCCAGCCAGGTAATCAGAAATATTTTTATGCGCCAACGTTCATATAATGGGTTTTTCACAAAAGAATGTTGTTCATACATCGTTGCTTGTTCTTGCTCGTCGCCGGTTGGCGTCAGTGTTGATTTGGTCATAACTTTATTCTCCTAGGTGGCAAGAGGAACTATCGGCACACTGAAAATCCAGGTGTAGCTGGTCTTTAACAGAAATGTTTTTAAGTATGTGCAAGGGTATTAATACTCTTGCTTCAGGTTTGGCGTTAAGTGATTTTCTCCAAATGACCCTACTGCCATAGAGCAAGATCAGTTGGCCTTTACAAGATTGTAAAAACCGAATTTGAATATGCTTCATTCCCGTCCCGTCGTAAGGCATTTGTATACGCTGTGGTACAGCCAGTTTTATCAATGGACTTTCCAGAGATATGGCCAGCGACTGGGCCAAAGACTGGGTAAGGTTATTTTTAACTTGCGGCAACTTTCCCTTCAGGTCATCAGCAACCCACGCCCCGGTATTTTTGCCTTCACGCCAGCACCAGCCTGCTGTTTCCACTGGCCTTAACAGGTTGCCGGTCGCAAATATTCCGGGGTTGGAACAACGGCCAAACTGGTCAATAACCGGGCCCCCTGTATGCGGGTCAATATCAAGTCCTGCCTTATTTGCAAGGCTTGATTCCGGTAAAAACTCGCCACTAAAGATCACGCCGTCACACTTAATATTACGAAGCTGTCCGGATTGATCACTGATAACGACTCCTGTTACACGATCTTTACCCAAAATTTCTACAATGCTGGATTGATAAAATAAGGGAATTCTGAAGAGCCGGGGAAACCATTGAGAAGGCCAAAATGTTAAAATACTTTTTGTTTTTTCCAGCATTGCTACTGGTTTGATACCTGCGCCAATGCAGGTCCATATGGCGGAAAAGGAGACAAGTTCTGAACCGACGATTACCGGTCGCCTGAAGGGAATGAGATGTTTAAGGTAAATCATCGACTGCAGGGCACCTACCGTGGTTATGGCAAGTGGCCGTGTCCCTGATACCAATCGGGCCGAACGTGGTTTTTCCCGGACGCCGGTTGCGATGATGACCCGGTCAGCCATAATATTGCTGATCCCCTGTGGCGTTGATACCTGTAATTTACCATCAGGGTCAATATTTATAACGCTTGTGTTAAGCCTGATATCCACACCGCACCGTTCGGCTCTGCGTACCAGAGCACGTGCATATCCGGGGCCGGTCATCACACGGGAGAATTCACGCATACCAAAGGGGGGATGTCCACAGTGACGGGGAATGCCGCCAGCATCAGCTTCGCGTTCAACAATGATGACATTGGCTATACCCTGTTTTTTAAGCTCTGTTGCCGCAGAAAGTCCCGATGGCCCGCCGCCAATGATAACAACATCACAATGAACCACAGGAACGGAATTTTTATCACTCATGGCATTTACCTATAGCAATCGGCTGCACAAGATGGCCTTGAGTTATTTCACTCAATCTGGCGGTACAGTAAAACCCCTGGCAACGGCCCATAGTTGCCCTTGTCCGTCGCTTTAATCCCTCAAGAGTATGGGCCGCAACGGGCCCTGTCAGCGCATTGGCAATTTCCCGCTCTGTGACCAATTCACAATGACAAACAATACCGCGATTGCCCGGCTGGGTATAGTCACGAATTGCGGTTTCTGCAAGTGCGGGGACAACCGGATAGAACGGTTCGGGGATTGATTTATGCCTCTGGCCGGTTTCGGAATATAGTTCATAGACATGGCTGGCGATACCCAGCGCGGCGGTCAACCCTGTCGAGCGAATGCCGCCTACTGTGATCCAGTGTTTGTTCTCGTGAACTGAAATACGATAGTGTTTTTCTTCTGAGGCTGTCCTTATGCCGGCATATGTTGCCGTGATGGGAACGCCTTGCAAAGCGGGAATGATTTTAATCGCCGTCTGTTGTAATTTTTTCAGGGTTTCTGTGTCAACTGAGGCATCGTCACGGCTATCCTGTTCTTCTGCCGTTGGGCCCACTAACACATTGCCAAAAATAGTCTGACAGACGACGACACCTTTGGTGAACGGCGTCGGCACCGGTAAAATAATGGCGTTCATGAGTTTGCTGGCAATTTTATCAAACACCACAAACTGGCCTTTACGGGGGCGAATTTCAAATGAGGATTTTCCCAGAAGATCCTCCTCAAGAATATCACCATAAAGCCCCGCACAATTGATCACTGTCCGGCACTTGATAGTTTCCTCACCTGTCTGCAATTGCCAGACTGCGCCGTCAAATTCACCATGCCTGATTTCTGTGGATAATTTCAGATGTGCGCCGTTTTCAATGGCCTGGGTGAGATAGGCTAGTGGGGCCGACCATGGGTCTATCACATATTCACCAGGAATCCACGCCGCTGCCCGGGCATTTTGAGAAAGTCCGGGTTCAAGACGTCGCACTTCTCTGGTATCAATGAGGCGAACATCGGTCACACCATTAGCATGTGCCTTTTCAATAATCTGCGGCAATTGCTGTTCTTCCTGTTCGGTCCAGGCGACGACCATTGCGCCTGTTTTCAACACGGGCAATTGAAATCTGGAATGGATCTCCAGATACTCCTGATACCCTTTTTGCATACAGGACAGCTCGAGCGAGTTTGGCGGCGCATCAAACCCGGTATGCAGTAAGGCGCTGTTGCCCTTACTTGCCCCACCGAGAATATCATCCCCTTTTTCCACAATCAATACAGTCGCCCCCTCGAGCGTAAAGCGTCGCGCCATCGCACAGCCTATGACCCCGGCGCCGACAATAATGATGTCGTAAACCTCTGGGGACGATTCTTTACCGAATTCGTTATGACACATATAAAATTAGTTTCTTTTTTAGTTATTGCCGAAGTGAAAGTTAATGGCGCTAAAATATACATAAAAGACTTAGCGGTCAATAAAAATGACTGTATAGGCATTTATAAAAGTAAATTATGTTACTTTTGACCGATTTTTATGCCCGCATCACAGAATATTGATGTGTTTATGGCGGAAATATATCATAGAATGTCATATAGCATGATTTTATGGAGCAATTTATGATGGTATTTGAGAGAATCCTGAATATGAGAAGACCGGCAATTTTCCTGGGGGTGTTTTTATTAACTGCTATTGCCGCTTGCGCCGCTGATAACATCCCGCAAAACTGGGCACAGGAATGGCCGAAGACTGATTTCAAAAAAACCAGCATTGTCTTTGCTGATATTATGGAGGGTGGGCCGTCTAAAGATGGTATC
>NVTJ01000063.1 GCA_002401545.1 Alphaproteobacteria bacterium | reverse complement strand
TATACTATTTTATATGATAATTATATATGAACATATTTTATTTAAAAATAGAGTATACATTATGAAAATACAAATTTTTCAAAATAAAATTGAGCTAGGAGCCTGCGCTGCCCATGAAGGGTCAGAAGCTATAAAGGCAGCGATTAAAGAACGTGGAAGCGCTACCATTATTGTAGCAACTGGTGCAAGTCAGTTTGAAATGCTGACACAACTTATTCGAGAGGATGTCGATTGGAGTAAAGTTACGGCTTTTCATATGGATGAGTATGTTGGGTTACCCATTACACATCCTGCAAGTTTCCGAAAATATCTACAAGAACGTCTACTTGATCAATTACCTAATTTTGGACACCTTGAATTTGTCAATGGAGATGTTGACAATATTGATGCTGAAATTCAACGTTTAAACAACTTGCTTGATGGCAGCCATATTGATCTTTGTCTGGGCGGTATTGGAGAAAATTGTCATTTAGCATTCAATGATCCGCCCGCTGATTTTGAATTAAAAAGCTCATACCATATTGTTAATCTGGATGAAGCCTGCCGTCACCAGCAAATGGGAGAAGGCTGGTTTAAAACATTGGATGATGTGCCTGAACAGGCCATTTCAATGAGCATCAAACGAATTTTAGCCTGTAATAAAATTATCATTTGCGCACCAGATGAACGTAAAGCAAACGCTGTAAAACACGCTGTCGAAGGCTCTATAACGCCAAATTATCCTTCTTCTATCTTACAAAGCCATGCTAATACTTCACTGTATCTTGATCAAGGGTCAGCCAGTTTATTAAATGAGAAAATAAACGTATGATACAATATCAAAGTGAAGGGTTATTCGACTTGCAAGTCAACGGTTATGCCGCCGTTGACTTCAACGATCCGGCTATCACTGCAGAAAAAGTTGATAAAGCTCTATACGCTATGCTTCAAGATGGTGTTACAGGATGTCTTCCCACACTCATAACTGCATCACTTGCTGATTTAAAAGAACGCTTTAATGCCCTAGATAATGCTGTCACAAAAAGTGAACTCGGTGCTAAAATGGTGCCAGGATATCATTTAGAGGGCCCTTTTCTAAACAAGGAAAGCGGATATATTGGATGTCATCCAAAAGAAGAGACCTGTGACCCAGACCCAGAAATTATTAAACATCTGGAAAAAGACTTAAATCGCCCTATTTTGTTAGTCACGCTTGCGCCTGAATTGAAAGGTTCTATTGCCACAATCAAAACCTTGCGAGAAACAGGGAAGGTCATTGCCATCGGCCATAGTGCGGCAGGGTATGACACCGTGCAAGCCGCAGTCGATGCCGGCATTTCCCTTTCCACACATTTAGGGAATGGCCTGCCCTCAATATTGCCGAAATTGGAAAATACCCTATTAGCTCAATTAGGAGAATCACAACTTTCCGGCTGCTTTATCGCCGACGGGCACCATATTTCGCCTCAAGCCTTAAAAAATATGATCAAAATAAAAGGTGTAGAAAAAAGCATATTGGTTACGGATGCCGTTGTCGCCGCGAGAAGTGAGCCAGGCTCTTATACATTCGCAGGACTAAAAATAGAGAGAGGCCAAGATGGCATTGTCCGTTCACCCGGCCAAATAAATCTTGCAGGATCATCTCTCTGCCTTAAAGAGGCTGTTAAAAACTTGGTAAACTGGAACATCTCTACCTTTGAACAAGCCACAAGAATGGCCAGTACAAATGCCCGCAATGCTATTAAGCGCGCCCTTGATTATCATAACATCATCTTAAATCCAGACCGCATTACATGGAATGAGGACCTATTTCTTGATCAGGGAAAACCCATTCAAACATAGTTTGCTAAACAGTGATTATAATACTCATGTAGTTAACATCGCCGCAAACCTGTCCAACAAAGTGGGACCACCTCTATCTTTTACGAGGCAAGTCCGGAGTGGTGTTCTCTCACGGCATAACGACTAGGATATTTCAACTGCTCTTGGGGCATATCAAGTTGCTTTGACAAGGCCGTTAACAGGTCAGTCCCCGGCCCGGCCCGATGATTTCAGGCGTTTCCCAAGCTGGTATTCGTACAAGGAAGGCACCTTTGAGACGGGTTTATTGAGGAATTCGCTATAGGGAGTTGGCCTGTAGTCCAGCTTGAATTCGCGGTTCCCGGACAATCCTATAATCCTGGCATTCGGCCCTTCAGCCAATCCTTGAACGACGATAGGCTTGTCGCTCATGGGACCGCTGACCACCAGATGAAGGTTCCAGGTGGTGTTGAATGCCCCATGGCCTGGCTGCCAATATTTGGCTCCACTACCGTCAAATACGGAATAGACCAGTTCACCCTTTTTTTCGGTCGGTTTAATATGCATTGTGATGTTGTCAAAAAGATTTTGGTGGTTGGCCCCCGCATGTTGATCTAGTACGGAGGATCGAAATACCTCTGAATTTAGGTAAACTGAACGGCTGGATTGGGTATTGAAACTTAAGGAATGTTGCACAGAGTTTCGGACCTTCAAATTTTCAACGAGCACATTATGTACACTGCCAATATGCACGCTGTAATGGGCCGCATGATCTCCAACGGTTTCAATATCCTTGATGGTCACATTGGCGCTATTGTACGATAGGACACCTGAATCGCTGTTCGTAATTCTGACGTTTTTAATCCAGCTGTTAAATACGTCCGTGAGATAAATGGCATTGTAACCTTGTTCAACGTGATGTCCAAAATGTGGAGACATCGGAAACTCGAAATGAATGTCTTCGATACCAATTTCTTCGAGGTGACGCCAGATTTTTGCTTTTGCCGGCAGTTCATCAGAAATGTCATGCATGAGCGGAGAAGCTATTCGGATTTGGTTGCTGCTTATATCTACAATCCGTGTGACTTGCTTGACGAGGGCTCTAGTCGGGTCCTCCCAATGTCTTGACCCGACGTCCAAATCAGTTTCCCCATAAATGGCCTTGATCAAGGGGCCGTTGGGGCCTTTTGAGTTTCGCCATTCAATCGCGATTACCTGACCTATATGGAGATTGTCTGTGGAAGATACTTCGATCAGAAACTCCCCTCGCTTTCCCTTTCGCAGGCTTGCCAGGGTTTTTGTGGATTTGTTATATTTCTTTAAATAAGAAGATGGCCTGCTCCCCTCTAGCTTGGTCCAGATAAAGCCGCCGCTCCAGGAATATTCTGAGAAAAGTATGTCGAGGTTCTTGTTTTTCTCGCGCTGTCTCTTATCATTGGCAACAAGATATTCCCTTAATTCATTAAGGTTGGAGGTTTTATCAACCAGTTTAAGCGGGCGCGGAAAATATAGGGTAGTTCCGCCGTCCCCGCTACCCGCACCTTTGAAAACCAGATTACTTCGTTTCAGAAATAATATCTCGCTCAGTATGATTTTTCCTGCTGGTAACTGGATAGTTACAGGCCCCTTTATATCGTGTGCTGCTTTGAGAGCCTTAAGAAGAGATTTGGAATCGTCCTTTCCGTCTCCGGCTTTGACCCCGTATTTAACGGCTCTGATGATCGTCCCACCGGTCTGCGCGGGTGTTCCAACACCGAACTTATATCCGGCATAGGAAAAATCAGGCAAAAAAGGAGTGCCTGAGTTGCCGGCGCGTTGTAATATCTTGGGAATCGAATCCTCTATAACCTCAGCTTTGACGGGCTGTGATACTGTTGCCAATATCAGACTTATAAAGGCAATCATAGGGTATCTGAAAAATCTGGAAACGGTAATTGGCGTTTGGATAATTGCAGGTATGGCAATTCCTGTCGTGCATCTGGYCGTTGACATTCTAGAATTCCTTATCTTATGCTGTATATCAAATGGCGATCGTCATTAAAGCCATCGTTCTTGTTTTTGTTCCACTATTTTTAAGGTCAGGCGCGGTGGCGCTTCGATTAGCAATAGTATCATCCCAGTAACCATTTAAATTAAGAGCAAAAACATTCCCATGTCAATGAAAATGTTACCGGTCACAAAAAAATGTTGACTTCTGTTCAGGATGCTGTCAAATATAACAATGTGACCGGTAACAAAAAATAAAAGTTCAATCCGGGATCAAGAAAATATCTGTTGGATAATTAGCAGAGAATATGAAAAAATAATTTTCATAAAACAAATATAGGAGGTATTTCATGAAAATATTCGAAGTAGAACAGGAAAATTATGTGCAGAAGTTAGCAAGCCAGCGGGTTAATGTAATAATCGGAAAAGCCTGGTCAGATAAAGATAATAAAAAGAGTTTTTACGAACGCATGATTGTTCTAGGGAAAAAAGCTTCACGCAGGAAGTTGATGTTGGGTTCAGCTTCCCTGATTGTGTTGGCTGCAAATGGCGCAATTGCACAGGAAACGACCGCACAGCAGTCGAAAGACAACGCTGAGGAGATGGCATTTGAGGAGATTGTCGTCAAGGGCGTCATGCGCCGATCAATGGAAAATTCTCTCGCAACCAAACGAGAACAAACAGTAATTTCAGACGCCATTATGGGTGCTGATATGGGTGATTTGCCTGACCTGTCGGTTGCGGAGACACTTGAACGTATCACGGGGGTCACCTCGGATCGTTTTAAAGGGGGGGCCTCAGAGCTCTCCATTCGCGGTTTGGGAGCCTTCCTCGGCGCATCATTTTACAATGGCCGCGAAATTTCTTCCGGAAGTGATGGTCGGGATGTGAACTTCGGCCAGTTTCCTTCTGAGCTCATTGGTGGCGTTATTGTTTATAAATCTCAGCAAGCCAGTCTTGTGGAGGGTGGCATTTCTGGCAATATCGAATTGCTTTCCCTCAAACCAATTGATTATGGGAAAAAGCGCATACAGATGCAGGTACTGGCCGGCTATAGTGATTATGAAAACCGGGTTCGCGATGGTAGTGATGTCAACACGCGATTTACAGCATCATATGTTGATCAATTCGATACTAATATTGGTACGGTGGGGATATCTGTGGGCGTACAATTACGCCGGGATACGGCACCGGAAGATATATATACAACGAGTTCAACATGGAGACCTTGTAATACTGATTATGCTGTGGATGGCGGCAGCAATTGCAGTTTCCAGGTGGACGATGATGGCGCGCCAACCGGTTCCTCAGATACTTATTTCACGTCGAACCAGTATATTTACCGTGCGATGAAGACGGAAGCTGATCGCGATGCCATTTTGGGTAGTATTCAATGGCAGCCTGATGATCATTGGGATATCAACGTTGATTTTCAGTATTCTGACCGAAAGGACGTTGAAAATCGCGCAAACCTCGTTATTGCAGATGGTCGCCGCAGGATTTCTCCCATCGATGTTTCGCCGACTGGTGCCTTGCTGGCTTGGTCAGGTGAATCCCGTCTGGAGAATCAGTCTGTCTATCGCACACGCGATGAGACATACAAGGGATTTGGCTTCAATGCTGAATGGACTGATGATCGTTGGACCTTGTCAAGTGATGTTGCTTTTTCCAAGACAGAGCGTCGACAGGACGAGTTTGACATGCGGATCCGGACCAACAAGCGTGTGTGGTATGAAATTGATACGCGGGGGCAGACTGTACCGGCTCTTACGCTGACAGATGTGAGCGCAGTTGAGGCAGATAGGGGTTTCACCTTCGATCTGAACAATCATGATTTGTTCACCAATGGCGCTCGCGCCCGTCGGCGACTTGAAAACGTAGATGACGATATTTTCAGTGTCAGATTTGACGGACAATATGAAGTGGGTGGTAGTTTTATTGACTCCATTCAGGCTGGCGTACGCTTTGCAGATCGTCACCGGTTACATGATGACGGTATAGATACGACAGTATCACTGGTTGATGGAAACTATACCTCTGAAGCGGCGATTGCTGCACGTCAGGAAGAATTTCTTGTTCGAGACTTATTTGCCGGCGCTGACACGCCTATGAAAGGCATCACCTGGGCGACCTGGAACCCAAGGGCGCTTTTTGAAGCCATAGCAGGTAGTCCCGATGCAGGTTTGCCTGGGGCTGGCGAATCAACACTGTCTCCACACGACGCTGACATCACAGAGAAGACCTATGCGCTCTACCTGCAGTCCAACTTTCGGACAGAAATTGGTGGGTTGCCTGTAACGGGTAATTTTGGCGTGCGCGCCGTATATACCAAGATCGCTTCTGTTGGAGTCAGTAGCGCCTTTGCCACATCGCCAGGCGTAGATCCCGGGACAATTCTGGTGGTGCCCGTCGGCGACCCGGTGGTGAATACCGAACAGAATAGTTTCTGGAATATTCTGCCCAGCGCAAATATGAATATTGAACTTAGTCCAGAAACCTTTTTGCGTCTGGCCGTATATAGTGCGATTGCCCGCCCCGACCAGGAGGCAATGTCTGCAGCCCTTGGGTTCGATGACAATGCCGACCTGGATGATCTGGGCACTATCGTAAGTGCCAGTGGGAATCCGTTTCTGGAGCCGATCAAGTCGCTCAATTTCGACGTTTCCTATGAGTGGTACCCTTCCGATGACACAGCCTTATCGTTCGCGTTTTATGCCAAAAAGTTGCAAACTGGCTTTGAACCAGTCCAGGAAGCACTTTCCCTGATAGTTGATGGGGAACCAGTGACAGTGGCTATTGGACGCGTAGGAAATTCTGATAACTCCAGCCGTCTCCTTGGTTTCGAAGCTACGATTCAACATATCTTCTCCAATTTGCCCGCGCCTTTTGACGGACTGGGTATCAAGGCGGGATATAACTATGCGGACTCAGACTTTGAATTTGCCGACATTACGATTCCGGATGGGGTCAATGCGCTGGCGGATTTTACCGAGCCAGCAAATATCCCAGGCTACTCAAAGCACTCAGGAAATGTGACCGCATTTTGGGAGAATAATTGGGCAAGCCTCCGGATCGCTTATAAGATTCGTTCCTCCTACTTCAAGCCGTTTCGGACCTCTGCCAATCGATTTACCAGGGCGCAAGGCTTCCTCGATTTCTCGGCCTCCTTTGACCTCACTGAAGTGCTACAACTGCGCGTTCAGGGCCTGAACCTTCTTGATGAACCTAACATATTCTACCGACCAACTAGGGACAGTCTGGCTCAGGCGGATTACAGTGGGCGGCGGTTCTTCGTTGGTCTCAGGGCCCGATTCTAACTTTGTGAAATCAACTCAGTCCCGGGTGGGAGCTTTGCTTTCACCCAGGCATATCAGGTAATTGAATTTATGACTAAAATTGATGCATCATCAGTATCATTGACAGAAGAAGAGAGCAGGATTTCTGAAGAATTTGTCGCAGCAAGGCAGAACGCAATTCCCTTGCCAGTGTTTCCGGGGCCTTTACCACAAACTACGGCGGCGGCATACGCCATTCAGATGGCTTCGATAGCGAAATGGCCGGACGATGTAGTGGGCTGGAAGGTTGGCGGAATACCTGAAAATTTCCAGGCCAAATATGGAGAAGAACGTCTTGTGGGGCCTATCTTCAGTCGCTCGGTAAGGGAATTGACTGACGGCGAAGTCGCTTTCATGCCAGTCATTCCGGGTGGTTTTGCCGCTGTGGAAGCAGAATATTTGATCAAGGTGAAGCAGGCGGTGGAGCCAGGTGCTCGTGCAACAGACCTGGAATCATTGATGGATCTCGTGGATTGTCTCCACTTGGGTGTTGAAATTGCCAGCAGCCCTTTTGCCGATATAAACAAGCTAGGGCCTTGTTCAATCATTACCGATTTCGGCAATAATGCCGGGCTGGTGATTGGCAAAAGAATTGAGGACTGGCAGTCCTATCCTTCTTCCGCATTTTGTGCACGGGTCACAATTGATGGTAGTGAGGTGGGGAATGCGACAGGAGCGGCCAGCATAGAGCAGGGGCCTTTGGCGGCCTTGGCATTCGTGTTGAATCAGTTTGCGCATCGCGGAATGACGCTTGAACAAGGAGTCTGGATTTCCTCTGGAGCTGTGTCGGGAGTCCATGAAATCAATATTGGCTCTTGTTCCGTTGCGGAATTCGGTGAGTTCGGATCGATTGAAGTGGAAATTTTAAAAGCACAGCCCATGACCCGGTGAGGTTACGTGCTCTTCTCCAAGACAATTAATGCTGTGGCAATCCCCGTTTTTTATGTATATGATGCGGCTATACTGGAACGGAATAAGGGGAACGGGGCGCAATAATTGATGGCCGCTTTCACTCTCCGGGCACAATGAGAGAAAGTCAGCGCATGGGCTCGAAAATAGATACCGTAGAAAAGGCTCGACAGGTTGCGGAAGAATGGTTGGTCGACGTCGGGGTATCCAAGACGCCCACGATCAATGATGTCGCCCGTCTCGCCGGCATCTCTAAGATGACGGTTTCCCGGGTTATCAATAATTCTCTTTCGGTGAAGACATCAACACGTCAGGTTGTTGATGCGATCATTAAAACTATCGAGTATGGTCCGGACCCTCAGGCAAGGGGGTTGTCTATCAGAAGGTCGTTTCTTGTTGGCTTGATCTATGACAACCCAAACCCGCAGTATGTGGTCAACGTTTTGCAGKGGGTACTCAATGGTCTGCATGGCACAGGATTTGAACTGGTGGTTAATGCTTGCGACCGAAACAGCCCAACATTCATTGAAGACTCTCGCCGGTTTATCGAACGACAGAAGTTGTTTGGCGTGATTTTCACGCCCTCGGTTTCGGAAGACCCCAGACTCGCAGATGTTCTACGGCAAGCAGGATGCGCATATGTCCGAATAGCTTCAATTTCTCTAGACGAGCCGGAACATATGATTGTTTCCCACGACTACACAGGGGCGATAGAAGTTGCAGAATATCTTGTAGATCAGGGTCACGAACATGTTGCACATATTGCGGGGCAGAAGGGATTCCGGTCTGCGGAAGAGCGCCTGAAAGGATTCAAAGAGGGGCTCAAAAAGCGAGGTGTCGGCCTTTCCCCGCAAGATATCTTTGAAGGACAGTACACATTCCAGTCAGGTGTGGAGTGCGGCAAGAAATTGCTTGATCTTTCGCCGCGACCGACAGCTGTATTTGCAGCAAATGACGAGATGGCAGCTGGCGTGCTGCAGGCCTTGCGAATGGCAGGTCTTAAAGCACCAGACGATTTGTCTGTTATTGGATATGATGATTTTGCGGTTGCGACCAGTACATGGCCGCTTCTTTCAACTGTGCATTCGCCAATCGTTAAACTTGGGCAACGGGCAGCGCATCAGTTGCTTGCGGAAGCGGGCGAAATAGTTGAGGCCGACGAGCCCCTATTGCCAAGCTTGGTAATCCGGGATTCTTCAGGTAAACCACCCCTGCAAAAATAAATAGAAATTTGTCTTTTCTTTTCAGAAAAATAATGCTAAATATATTTATGTTACCGGTAACAATTTTGTTGCCGAGGGAGATATATGCGAGGCTGAAATGTATCAGAAGACCTATCAGGCGACCCACCCAGATATGATGCGTGGCGTTGAGAATGAGACCTTAAGCGACCGCTACAAGGTTGAGGGAGTTTTTGCAGAAGGTGAAGTCAGGTTGTTCTACTCACATAATGAGCGTCTGGTTATTGGTGGAGCTGCACCAGTGGACTCACCTGTCTATTTACCAGACCACAGCGAGCCTGAAAGTGCGGCCAGCCAGCCCTACCTTATCAGACGCGAACTTGGAGTATTCAATGTCAGTGCCAACGCCGGGTCGGTGACGGTTGACGGGGAAAGATACGAATTGGCGCCCATGGAAGCACTATATGYTCCCATGGGGAGCAAGAAAGTGGCATTTGCTAGTACCGATGGCGCCGCTCCGGCCAAATTCTATCTGGTCAGCGCTCTTGCCAGCGTTCAACTTGACATCAAGAAAATCACCCCTGCAGAAGCCAAGCCGCTTGAACGTGGCTCTCTGGAAGAGTCCAATGAACGGACAATATACCAATATATTATTCCTGGCATTTGTGAGTCTAACGCGCTGCTGGTGGGGCTGACTCAATTAAAGCCGGGGAGTGTCTGGAACACTATGCCACCACACCTCCATGACCGTCGTTCCGAGATCTACTTCTACTTCGACCTTTCCGAAAATGATCGCGTAATGCACTTTATGGGTGAACCTGACAGCATGCGGCACATTGTTACGAAAAATGACGAAGCAGTCATTTCTCCACCATGGTCCATTCATATGGGTGCCGGCACGTCCAACTATATGTTCATCTGGGCGATGGCAGGCGAAAATCTGGACTACACGGACATGAAAGTCCTGGATATCTGCCAGCTTTGTTGAGGCAGATTTTTCCTCCGTGACCAACGCACAAAGGATGGTCACCAAAGTCGTTGCGAGAACCAGGATTTTGACGATATGGAACACCTGGCCATGGGCTACATCGTGTAAGAAAGGCATCAATCATGAATGATTTATTTGATCTAAGCGGCAAGGTTGCCGTTATCACCGGTGCCAGCCGGGGTTTGGGCCAGGGCATGGCCATCGGCCTGGCGAAAGCAGGCGCTGATATTATCGCTGTGGCGTCACACGTGGATAATGCCGTTGAAACGGTTGAGAAAATAAGTGCCCTTGGCCGCAAGGCTATCGCCCTCGGCTGCAGACAGGATAGTGCAACAGAGGTGAAACAACTGGTTGAGGACAGTATTGCGGCCTTTGGCCAGGTTGATATTCTAGTCAATAACGCTGGCACTATCCGCCGTGCTCCAGCAGAAGACTTCAGCGATGAAGACTGGGATGTGGTGATGGAGACCAACATCAACGGCGTGTTTAGATTGTCACGGGGCATTGGCAAACATATGCTTGCGCGCGGCAATGGCAAGATCATCAATATCGCCTCGCTGCTCAGTTTCTCTGGCGGCATCACTGTGCCGGCTTATGCAGCCAGCAAGGGCGCGGTCATGCAGCTCACCAAAGCGCTGGCTAATGAGTGGGCCGCCAAAGGCCTGAACGTTAATGCCATCGCACCGGGCTATTTTGCGACGGATAACACTGAGGCACTCAGAGCAGACGAAGAGCGCAACGCGTTGATCTCTGCCCGCATTCCCGCTGGTCGCTGGGGTAATCCTGAAGACCTCGCTGGTGCCGCTGTTTTTCTGGCAAGCAAAGCATCCGATTATGTCAACGGTCATATCATGCTTGTCGATGGCGGATGGATGGCGCGGTAACTAATAGAGAGAAAGGTGAGAAAGAAGAACATTATTTTGATCGGTATTTCTCACCTGTAATTTGGCGGGGACAAAACAATTTATAAATAAAAAATACTATGGCATCCACACCTAACTGTGAGAGAAACAATAATGATCATGCGATTAAATCCCCTAAGGTATATAATATTGCTGGCATTTATGGCCGTGGCTGTTACAGGCTGTGAGCAAAACGATGACCATGTCACCCTGAAGCTTGCCCATGGCCTCGACACCGGTCACTCGGTGCATAAAGCGATGGTTTTTATGGACCAGCGCTTAAGGGAACTGTCCGGCGGTACTATGAGCATTGATATCTACCCGAGCGGGCAATTGGGCTCAGAACGTGATCTGATGGAATTGCTGCAGATCGGATCACTGGCCATGACCAAGGTCTCCACCAGCCCCATGGAAAGTTTTGTGCCGCAGATGAAGGTCTTTTCCATTCCTTATGTCTTCCGCGATCAGGCCCATCTCTGGCAGGTTCTGGACGGTGAGATTGGCCAGGAGTTGTTGCTGGCCGGTCAGTCTGTGCGCCTGCGCGGGCTGGCTTATTATGATGCAGGCAGCCGCAGTTTTTATACCATAGACACCCCGATCAGAAAACCGTCCGACCTCAAGGGGCTTAAAATCCGGGTGATGAAAAGTAAAACCTCCATGCTGATGGTCAATGCGCTCGGGGGGTCGGCAACGCCGATCTCCTTTGGCGAACTCTATACTGCCCTGCAGCAGGGGGTGGTTGACGGAGCCGAGAATAACCCGCCGAGCTTCTATCTTTCCAAGCATTATGAGGTGGCGCGCTATTATACCCTGGATATGCATACCAGCGTGCCGGATATTCTGCTGATGTCGGGTCCGGTCTGGAACAAATTATCCCCTGAGCAACAGGCCTGGCTGCAGGAAGCGGCCCGTCTTTCCGTACCCTACCAGAAAGCCCTGTGGAAACAATCCTCCGACGAAGCGCTGCAGGCGGTTAAGGACGCGGGGGTGACCGTGATAGAGCCCGATAAAACCGCTTTTCAGCAGGCCGTTAAAGGTATGCATGACAGTTACAGGGGGCAGCCAGTCTATGATCTCATGCAAAGGATCGCCAACGTCAAAGGGGACAATAGTAATGATTAAGGTATTTGATAAAATATTATCCAGCCTTCTGGTGCTGCTGATGGGACTGATGGTGCTTGATGTCACCTGGCAGATATTCACCCGTTTTGCCACCAGCTCGCCCAGCAGCTGGACCGAGGAGCTGGCGCGTTTCCTGCTGATCTGGATTGGCCTGCTCGGGGCGGCCTGGGCCTACCGCACTCGGGCCCATCTGGGGCTCAGTTATCTGGTTGAACAACAAAGTCCCGAGATACAGAAAGCTCTGGCGTTGTTTTCTTACGGCGCCTCCGCCTTATTTGCTGTCCTCGTGATGATTTACGGCGGTGGACAACTGGTGGCGCTCACCCTGGAGCTTAATCAATATTCCCCGTCTCTTGGCTGGCGGATCGGTTATGTTTATCTGGTCATCCCGCTGTCGGGGATGCTGATCACCGTCTATGCGCTGGATTTTATCCGGGCGATGCTCAATGGTGAAGTCTACATACAGCCTCATCTGAGAACAGATGATGACACAAATGAAAGCAGAGGAGAATAATCATGGATTTATCAATATTCATTCTTATTGTTACATTTATTTTACTGTTGTTATCCAATGTGCCGATTTCCATATCCATTGGCCTTGCCACCCTCGCGACCATGATGGTGACCATCGATGCCACCCCAGCCATGACCACAATGGCCCAGCGTATGGCAGGGGGCATCAACGGCTTTGCCCTGCTGGCCATTCCTTTCTTCATTCTGTCCGGCATTCTCATGGGCCAAGGCGGCATCGCTCGGCGTCTGATCGATTTCGCCAAAGCCATTCTGGGGCATTTCCCTGGTGGGCTGGCACTGGTCAATGTGATCGCCAGCACCCTGTTTGGCGCCATATCGGGGTCGGCGGTGGCCGCCACCAGTGCCATTGGTGGATTTATGATCCCGGCCATGAAAAAAGAGGGCTATGACCCGGCTTTCAGTGCGGCGGTCAGTGTAACCGCCTCAACCACCGGCCTGCTTATTCCGCCCAGCAATATCCTGATCATCTATAGTCTGGCAAGTGGTGGTGTTTCGATCGCCTCTTTGTTTATTGCTGGTTATATTCCGGGTTTTTTGGTGGCGCTGTCGTTGATGGTGGTTTGCGCCATATACGCCAAAATACGCAAATATCCGGTGGGTAAAAAAGCTTCTTTCACCGATGTTTTCCGCACCGGTTTTGAGGCCATGCCGGCTTTGTTTCTGATCTTTCTGGTAATTGGCGGCATCCTCGGCGGCATCTTCACCGCCACCGAAGCCGGGGTGATTGCGGTGCTTTATTCCCTGCTGCTGTCTGTGGGCATTTACCGGGAGGTTAAGGTGAGCCGGCTGCCGTCAATCCTGTTAAAAGCCGCAGAAACCACCGCGGTAGTGATGCTCTTGATTGCCGTCTCCAGCGCCATGTCATGGATACTCTCTTATACCAATATCCCCCAGGACCTGTCCACCCTGATGCTGTCCCTGTCCGACAATCCGATCGTGATCCTGATCATGATCAACATCATCCTGTTGCTGGTGGGTACTTTCATGGATATGACCCCGGCGGTATTGATCTTCACCCCGATCTTCCTGCCGATCGCCGAGAGTATAGGCATTTCGCCGCTGCAATTTGGCATTATGATGATTTTAAATCTGTGTATTGGCCTGTGCACGCCGCCGGTGGGTAGTGTATTATTCGTGGGCTGCGGTATCGCCAAAACCTCGATCCAGCAGATCGTCAAGCCGGTGCTGCCCATGTATGCCGCTATGATCGCCGTGCTGGCGCTGGTCACTTTTGTGCCAGCTCTCAGCGAATGGTTGCCAAACCTGTTTGGTTTGTAGAGCGCCCTGAGGGCTCTGTCATGTATGGACACCTCCTGATTTGCAAGGATTACTTTCATTGATAGCGTATTAGGTTTGCAGTCATGTATCCGGCCTGTTTACGCGATAACCTGTATCGCTGGCCTTGATGGAAGAACATGTTGTGTTGGGTGGTATGGAACGGAAGATCAAGGTTGCCCATCCTCCTCAAGGATATGATCAATAATCCCCGTGAACGCATCAAACTTCGGGTGAACGGGTCTTCGTTTGCGGCGATATCTGGGTGGCACCGGAAATACCAGCATCTTGTCAACCGTCCGACGGTCAATGCTAAAAATCCGCGCCGCTTCCCGGCGGCTCATGCCGTCAATAAGTACCGCATGACGTACGCGGCCATATAGTTCCACTCGCGTCACCCTCCACGCCCTCCGCAAAACAGAGAGCTTAACACTGGCGGAGTTTTACTCTGGCCAATAGCGTAATATTACGCCGCCTCAGTGGGGGATTATTGCACCGGCATCCTCACCTTGCCGGTATAAATTCAGATTGGTAGGGACTGAATCAGTTAAGGCAATGGGGCATGATGTCACCGGGAAATATCTGGATGAGTTGTCTATGCTTGATTGCCATATGAAATGCAGATATGATTATCCAGTGGGAAACAGACGGCCCTATATTATGTTCTGACAAGTTAAAACGGTCAGAAAAATCTTTTTTTGGACTACAGTATGATTTCCATGCCGTTATCCCGTAATGAGTGTGACGTTGATATAATTTTATTCGCTATATTTATCATTTCCCCAAAGAGAAGCAAACTGAGCCTTATCCCGTTAAACAGGATTAGGGATATTGTAGAATGACGGTGACATTAGACTTTTATGACTGGAACGAAGGAATTACGGCGCTGTTTGAAGTGTCCGGTAACCGTGCGGTTTCGGAGAATCTGTTCAAGGTTATATCTTTGCAGGTCCCCATAGAAAGCTTCATCGTTTTTCAGTATCACAAGGCGGGAATTCCGGAAATATTATATGAAAATCTGAATAATATGGATCACCGGAAAAATCTGACAAGCTATCTGGATGGGGCTTATCTGTTGGACCCTTTCTATCAGCATTTTGCCGAGGGCGACATTCAGGGGCCGTTGCGGTTGCGGGACATTGCCCCGGATCATTTTCTGAAAAGTGATTATTACCGTAGCTATTATAAATTTTCCGGCCTGCGGGATGAAGTTAATATCTATATTCCCCTGTCCGACCAATCTGCACTTGCGCTGGCTTTGGGGCGCAA
>NVTJ01000062.1 GCA_002401545.1 Alphaproteobacteria bacterium | reverse complement strand
CGTGGCGATGACCAGTGAGGGCCGCAAGACATTGGAACATGCCATTGCCATCCATAAGGGATGGGTGGATGAGCTTTTGGGCAGTATTGACAAAGGTAAGCTTGACGACCTCATTGATCTGTTCAGTGACCTTAAAAAGAATCTTGCAGAAACATCCTAGAGGATGTTTCTGCATTGATTTGAGGTATTTAGGCCGGATTAAGTGGTCCTGATCCTAAGCTATGGTGCTTTGCATTCTGAATTAACCAAAGGTTCGTTGCCACCAACCGGATTTCTTCGCTCCGTTGTTAGCTGGTTCGGTATTTTTTGGCTTTTCGGCTTTTTCTTCGACAACTTTTCGTCTGCTTCTGGCTTGTGGCGGGTAAGGCCGCCTTGGCGGTTTTCTGCCGGTTTTTGTCTCTGCTGCATCGCCAGAAACATCCTTGTTACCCGCTTTCTCCAAATTGGTTTCAGAGGTTTTTTTAGGACCTTGTGTGTGCGAGCGGCTTTTTGGTTTTTCCGCAGCATCTGACCCGGATGGCACATCAGAATTTCCGGATACTTCCGGGGTAACAACAGTTTCCGGGGTATTTTCCGCTACCGGTGTATCGGCTTGATCGGCTTGGGGCCGGGCGCCACGGCGCGGCCGCCGCCGCCGCCGGGGTTTGTTTCCGGAATTGTCGGAGGATGTTGTCTGCTGAATATTTTCAGCCGTTTCCGAACTGTCTTCATTATTCTGAGGCTGATTTTTGTTCTTGCGGGATTGATTGCGCTGACGGTTGCGGCGTGAATTTGTCGAACGCTCCCTGTCTGGCTTATTCCGCGCCTGTTCACCCTGCGAACTTCTGTGCTTGGCCTGATCTTGTTTCTCAGATTTTTTATTGTCCGAATTTGGCATTTCCAGTTTGTAGGAAGCTTCGGTCAGCTTTGTGTCAATGGCCACTTCTATGGTGAAACTATATAGTTTTTCCAGACTGACAAGTTTTGCCCGTTTGTTATTGAGCATGTAAATGGCCGTCTGTTCAGGCAGATACACCGTTATCCTGTCATTACGGCCCCGGATACCCTCTTCTTCCAGAGCGCGTAAAATGTGTAAAACCTGAGTTTCCACAGAACGGATCACACCGGACCCTTCGCAGTGCGGACAGGCTCTTGTGCTGCTTTCCAGCACACCGGCCCGAAGACGCTGACGGGACATCTCCATTAGTCCGAATGAGCTTATTTTACCCACCTGAATACGGGCACGGTCAGATTTCAGACATTCTTTCAGTTTTTGTTCGACGGCGCGGTTGTTGCTGCGAACTTCCATATCGATAAAGTCAATGACCACTAGCCCGGCCATGTCACGCAGGCGCAGTTGGCGGGCAACTTCCTCTGCGGCCTCAAGGTTGGTTTTGCGGGCGGTTTCTTCAATATTATGTTCTTTGGTTGCCTTGCCGGAATTGACATCAATGGACACCAGTGCTTCGGTCGGATTAATGACAATATATCCCCCGGATTTTAATTGCACGATCGGCGAATACATGGAATCAAGCTGGCTTTCCACCTGAAACCGGTGGAGCAGAGGAATCTGCTCGGTATAATGTTTAATTTTTTTGGCATGACTTGGCATAAGGAGCCGCATGAAGGAACGGGCTGTTTTATAGCCTTCCTCCCCCTCAACGAGGATTTCATCAATTTCCCGGGTGTAAAGATCACGGATGCTGCGCTTGATCAGATCGCCTTCTTCATTGATCATGGTCGGGGCCACTGCTTTGAGGGTGCGTTCCCGAATGCCTTCCCATGTGCGAATCAGATAATCAAAATCTCTTTTGATTTCCGTCTTTGTCCGGCTTTCTCCGGCAGTGCGGATGATACAGGCAATGCCATTAGGCATATTCAGGTCGGACAGGATTTTCTTCAGGGACTTGCGTTCGCCAACATTGGCGATTTTCCGGCTGACACCACCGCCGTGTAATGTGTTCGGCATCAGTACGCAATAACGGCCGGGCAGGGACAGATATGTGGTCAGCGCTGCTCCTTTGTTGCCGCGTTCTTCCTTGACGACCTGAATAAGGATTACCTGATTTTTTTTGATGACTTCCTGAATTTTATATCTGCGGCGAAGTCCTTTGGCTATTTTGATACGCAGTTTTTCTTCTGCTTCCTCATCGTCAAAAATATGAGAAGCCGCCTCTTCGGTTGTATCATCAGTGGCGTCATCTTCCGAAACATCACTGTCTTTTGTCATATCATCAGATGTGGCTTCCCCGGTGATTGTTTCCGGGGCTGACACAGTTTCTGCCTTGGTGACAGATTTTGTTTCAGATTCCGGGTCTTGGGCGGGTTCGTCATTTACATCTTCGGCGGAAACTGTCGTTTTTTCATCTTCGTCAGCCGTTGCGGAATCTTCTTCTGATTTTATATCTTCACTGGAGTCTTCGACTTCCATTGGGGATTTTTCACCTTCAGCAGGCTTGCTCTTTGCCCTTCTCCGAGGTTTTCTTTTTGGTTTTTTCTCGGGAATTTCCTCATCTTCATGGAGGAGCTTGGCGTAGGCAGCGGCTTCTTCCGCAATCAATGCTTCACGATCAGAGACCGGAATTTGATAATAGTCAGGATGTATTTCACTAAAGGCAAGAAACCCGTGACGGTTGCCGCCATATTCAACAAATGCCGCTTGCAGAGAAGGTTCTACGCGGGTAATTTTTGCTAAATATATATTGCCTTTGATTTGTTTCTTTGCTGAAGATTCATAGTCAAATTCTTCAACCCGGTTGCCATGAACGATTGCCACACGGGTTTCTTCCTCGTGGCTGGCATCGATTAACATTTTTATAGTCATTTAAATTATCTCCACAACCATATCCGCTCGAACCTTTGATGTATATCACATCAAGCAGGCGTGCTGGTTTCTGGTTGCTATATTTTTTAAGGTTTAAAAGGGTGGCACCCACAGACCTGATAAGGCCGAACATCAGTGCAGTCAGACGAAGTCGAAAAACCGCCTGTGAAAACTGACCAATAGCCTTTGTGCTGGGAATGCTGAAATTCATAATTTTTACGTCTTTATTCTTCAGATTGTCTGAAGTATCAGATAAATCTGTTGTTTTTTCTGCTCGAATGTCGAACAGCACTTACAACATAACCACTGATATAGCACTCTACAATAGCTAAAGTATTAATTTTAAAAATAATTAATGAGCTTTTATCATAGTTAAGATATATTGAAGAAGATAATTTTTAAATATAAACCCACAGCAGGCCATAATCGTATAAATATGAAACAGGTGATAAGGGAAATAACCAAGTTTTGTCTGATGGCCATAATCGGGGGGCTGTCCTTTCAAACCTTCACAGTGTCTGTATCAGCAGAAACACCTGAAGTCACGGCCATTCGTATTGGTCATAGCAAGAACAGTACACGCTTTGTGCTTGATATTAATCAGAATATCAAATTTAATATTTTCACCCTTGCCAACCCCAACCGCATAGTTATCGATATTACCGAGGTCCGGTGGAAAAGCAATTTCGGGGGGGCCAGCGGCAAGGGTTTTATTGACCGGTATCGTTTTGGATTATTCAAACCGGGAACCTCGCGTATTGTCCTTGACGTTAAAAATCCTGTCATTGTCCACAAGGCTTTTGTTATTGCGCCCAAGCGAAATAAATCCTACCGTTTTGTGGTTGACCTGAAAAAAGTCAGCAAACAGGCCTTTGAAAAAAGCATTAAGAAACCAATACCACGGCCGGGGAAAAGAAAATTGGCCCTCAAGCCGACAAAAGATTTAAGAAGTCAACGCAGTAAAAAACTGATCGTTCTGGACCCGGGGCATGGCGGTCATGACCCCGGCAACCTTGGCGGTAAGGGATACCGGGGGTTTCCGGAAAAAACGGTTGTTCTGAGTGCGGCACAGGCTATCAAGAGAGAATTGGAGAAAACAGGCCGTTATCAGGTCATCATGACCCGCAACAGGGATGTTTTTCTTAAATTACGCAACCGCAGCCGCATTGCTCATAATAAACAGGCTGATCTGTTTATTTCCATTCATGCCGATAGTATTAAAAGCCCGAGAGTGCGTGGCGCGACCGTCTATACCCTGTCGGAGAAAGCATCAGACCGGGAAGCCGCCGCCATGGCCAGACGGGAAAATAAATCAGACATCATCGCCGGTATGGATCTGGAAGAGGAAATTGACATTGTACAATCCATATTGATTGATCTTCTCAAGCGTGAAACCATGAATTTGTCCAGCAGTTTCGCCAATGAACTGATTCCGCAACTGAAAAAAGCTGTTATTCTCAGAACGAGACCGCACAGAACAGCCGGGTTGATTGTTCTCAAGGGGCTTGATGTGCCATCAGTGCTGGTTGAGCTTGGCTACCTGACCAACGTCAAGGATGCAAAACTTCTGATGCAGCGGGAAACCCAGCAAAATATTGGCAGATCCATTGTCAGGGCAGCGGACAGCTTTTTTAATAAAACTTACGTGGCAAATTAACACCGGTTTTAGCTTGATCACGTCATGCTGCTGCCATATTTTAATTCTAAGGTTGGCAATAATTTCAGGACAAATATCTGTATATGATGGTTAAAAAGCGGCGTAATCTTCTGATAAATATAATAGGGGGCACAGTTGTTACGCTGCTGGTCGGCGGGGTTGTCGCTGTTGTGGGTATCATCTATCTGCTCAATCACTATGGCAAGGATCTGCCGGATTATTCCCAGCTGGCCCAATATGAACCCGCGATCATTAGCCGTATTTATGCCAACGACGGCAGCCTGCTTGCGGAATATGCCAGACAAAAAAGACTCTATATCCCCATATCCGCTGTACCGCGCCAGATAATCAATGCCTATCTTTCTGCGGAAGATAAAAATTTCTACAGCCATGGCGGTCTGGATTACCTGGGGCTGATGCGGGCGGTAATCACCAATGTTAAAAATTCTTTCCTTGGCGGGCGCAAGGTGGGGGCTTCGACCATAACCCAGCAGGTGGCCAAGAATTTCCTGCTCAGTGGTGTTCAGACCTATGAGAGGAAGATCAAGGAAGCCATTCTGTCATACCGTATTGAAAAAGCCTTCACCAAGGACCAGATTCTGGAACTGTATCTCAACGAGAATTACCTGGGATATGGCTCATACGGCATCGCTGCGGCGGCCTTAAGTTATTTTAACAAGTCCATTGATCAACTGGAACTGGATGAAATAGCCTATCTTGCGGCCCTGCCCAAAGCCCCCGGAAATTATCACCCTGTCCGCAAATATGACCGGGCCATTGGCCGCCGTAACTGGGTGCTCAAACGGATGTATGATGAAGGTTATATCTCCGAAGAGGAAAAACTGGTCGCACAAGCCAAACCGCTTATCACCGCAAGCCGGGATAAAACCCGCACCTTCAAGGCAGAATATTTTACTGAGGAAGTGCGGCGCGAACTGAAAAACATGTTTGGCGATCAGGAACTTTATGAGGGCGGGTTATTTGTCAGAACCTCGCTTTCACCTGAATTTCAAATCATTGCCGAACGTGAATTGAGAAAGGGCCTTGTCGCCTATGACCGTCGACATGGCTGGCGCGGACCGGTCAGCAGAATATCATTGGACGAATCCCCGTCTGTTCTTGAACAGCTGCAAAAACTGCAGTCGATAATCGGGCAGGATATTCCACTTGGCATCAAAAGCTGGGAACTGGCGCTGGTAACAAAGGTTAATGATGAATATGCCTCTATTCTGTTATCAGACGGCCGCCGGGGAAATCTGGACCTTGATGTGGTCAAATGGGCGCGTGCCTGGCAGAAAAAAGAATATCTTGGCCCAAAAATTAAAAAGGTGACGGAGGTTCTTGCCGCTGGAAACATCATAGTGGTGGAAAAAATATCCCGGCCTGAAACGGAGCTTCAGGAAATAGATGTTATCGCCGAATATGATTTGCGGCAAATACCCGAAATCGAGGGATCACTGGTTGCCATGGACCCTCATACGGGAAGGGTGCTTGCCATGGTGGGGGGGTTTGACTTCAAGCGCAGTGAATATAACCGGGCCACTCAGGCGGAACGTCAGCCGGGATCGGCTTTCAAACCGTTTGTTTATGCRRYWGCNGYTNGAAAMTRGCTTTACCCCGTCCAGCCTTATTCTTGATGCGCCCTTTGTGATTGAACAGGGGTACGGCCTTGGCAAATGGAAGCCGCAAAATTCCAGCAACAAATTTTACGGTGCCAGTACATTGCGTCTCGGGCTTGAAAAATCGCGCAACCTGATGACGGTTCGTCTCGCACAATATCTGAAAATGGACGGGATAGTGGAAATCGCCGAACGGATGAATATCATTGATGATATGCCCAGTGTGCTTTCCATGGCGTTGGGGGCGGGGGAAACCACCCTGCTTAAACTGACCAGCGCCTATGGTATGATTGTCAACGGCGGCAAGGAAATTATCCCGACAATGATTGACCGTATACAGGACCGCCACGGCAAAACCATATTCCGCCATGACCAGCGACCCTGCGTGAATTGTTTGGTTGACGCCTGGAATAATCAGGCAGAACCGGAAATTCCCGATACGCGCCGCCGCGTACTCGACCCGGTAACCTCCTATCAGATGGTTTCCATGCTCGAAGGCGTGGTACAGCGGGGAACAGGGATTAGGATCAAAGCGCTTCGCAAGCCGTTCGCCGGCAAAACCGGCACTTCAAATGACAGCCTTGATACCTGGTTCATTGGCTTTTCACCGGACCTTGTGGTGGGGGTATTTGTTGGTTTTGACAAGCCGCGCTCCCTTGGCAAGCATGAAGAAGGCTCATCGGTCGCCGTTCCCATATTCCGGGATTTTATGAAGGCGGCAACAAAAAACGCCCCCGTCATCCCCTTTCGGATTCCTCAGGGTGTCCGGCTGGTCAGAGTTAATCCCAAGACCGGACGAATTGCCGCCATCGGAGAGAAGAATACCATTATCGAAGCTTTTCGTCAGGGGTCCTTTTCAACAAAGAAAGGTGAAGTCCTTGACGGATTTAATTCTCTGGTGCAAACAAAGACCAAGCTGCGGACGGGGACCGGCGGAATCTATTAATTTTTTTGAGTATTGAATATTATGAAAGCCGAAACACAGACATTCGTCGATAAAATCAAGCAGTCGCTCGAACTGCTGAGGAGGCATCTTTGACTGGGAAGTTGCCCTTGAGAGACTGGAAGAACTGACCGCCCTTTCCGAAGATCCCGATCTTTGGAGTAATCCTTCAGGTGCCCAGAAACTGATGCAGGAAAAAAATCGCCTGGAACAGTCCATAAACCTGTGTAAATCCGTGGCTCAGGAACTGGCCGATAATATCGAATTGATTGAAATGGGCGAGATGGAGGGGGATGAAGACATTATTCTGGAGGCTGAAAAGGCCATTGAGATTCTGACTGAAAAGGCGGGTGAACTGGAGTTCCAGACCCTGCTATCGGGTGAGGCGGATGCCAATCATGCTTATCTTGAGATTCATTCCGGGGCGGGGGGTACGGAGAGTCAGGACTGGGCCAATATGCTGTTACGGATGTACAGCCGCTGGGCGAGTGCCCATAACTGCAAGGTGGATTTGATTGAACTGCATAACGGTGAAGAAGCGGGAATTAAATCTGCCACTATTGAAATCAAGGGCGAAAATGCCTATGGCTGGCTGAAAACCGAAAGCGGGGTCCATCGGCTGGTACGCATATCGCCCTTTGATTCCAATGCCCGCCGCCATACCAGCTTTGCCAGCGTCTGGGTCTATCCGGTGATTGACGATAATTTTGAGGTCGAGGTTGAGGACAAAGACCTGCGCATTGATACCTACCGCGCCTCCGGGGCCGGGGGACAGCATGTGAATACCACTGACAGTGCGGTTCGTATCACCCACGTACCGACAAATATCGTTGTTCAGTGCCAGAATGACCGTTCCCAGCATAAGAACCGGGCTACGGCCATGAGTATGCTTAAAGCACGGCTTTATGAGGCGGAACTGCAACGGCGCGAGGATGACGCCAGCGCTACCCATAACAGTAAATCAGAAATCGGTTGGGGCCATCAAATCCGTTCTTACGTATTACAGCCTTACCAGATGGTCAAGGACCTGCGTACCGGCGTTGAATCAGGCCAGCCGGATAAAGTTCTGGATGGGGATATTGATCCTTTTCTCAATGCCGCTCTGGCCGCACGGGTTCAGGAAACTTCGGAAGAAGTTGAAGACCCGGACTAAGAATCAGACGGTTTTCTGTGCCGGAACTTTATGCTCTGAAACTTTACTAAATGCCGATTTATCCTGAGTCGCATCTTTTTTATGGGTCAGCTTGCCTTCGATGAAAGCACCAGCCTCAACACTCAGGGTTTCATGGAACAGATCGCCTTTGACCTTGGCGGTTTTTTCAATACGAATATTACGGCCTTTGATCTGGCCCTCAACCGACCCTTTGACAATGACCTCCTCAGCGGTCACAACGCCGCGTACGGAACCCTGTTCGCCAATAGTGAGAGAGGCACTGCGTACGTCGCCTTCGACGGTTCCGTCGAGCTGAATTTCTCCGAGCGTTGATACATCGCCTTTGATGGTAACGTCGGAACCGATGATGGAAGGGGCAGAATTTGCCGGGCGGGTTGATTTATTCATAATTTTAACTGTCATACTCTTGTCGTTGGATTTTGAGAACATTATCTGAGGCCTTGAATATTTTTTGCGGGTTAATTGGCTTGCCATTAAACCAGATTTCATAATGCAGGTGAGGGCTGGTACTGCGCCCGGTCGTCCCCATTAGACCGATTTCCTGTTCCAGAGACACCAAATCACCTTTTTTCACTTTTATTTTGGAAAGATGACCATATCGTGACCGAAATCCGTTTCCATGATTAATTTCAATGAATTTTCCATAAGCGCCGTTGCGGCCAGCTTTGGTTACCGTGCCATTGGCTGAGGCATAAATAGGTGTTTTCCACCATCCGGCCATATCAATCCCGTGATGACGGGCCCATTTTTTCTTGAAGGGGTCCTTGCGAATACCAAAGGAACTGGAGATGTAATATTTTTTGACCGGTTTTCCGATGGGAATATGCTGCACCGCACTTTCCAGGTCAATCAGGTGATTATAACGGGTATAAAGCTTGGCAAAGGGTTCATTGGGCGAAAGGTCAATGTTATTATTTTCAGAATAGAGGATAAACGGCCCGCCCATTGCCATGGACATTGAAGGTTTATTTTCGGCAAGCTGTATTAATTTTCTGCTCTTGATACCGGATTTTTTCAGGGTATTTTCAACATAGGAAATTTTAGTAGAGAGACGGTCAATCATCCGCTCTGCAAGGGCCTGTTGCTGTTGTTCAATGCGCATAAGGCTGAAATCAAGCCCGGCCAGCTGTTGCTCATGATCCGAATAGACAAAGGAAATATCAGGGTTGGAGCCGGTGTCCTGTTGCGGCGGGTCATTCTCTGCGCCAGTTTGTTTTTCATCAGGTATAATACTGCTCGACAGGGATTTATCCGCATCCAGCAATTGCTGGAGATAAATCTGACGCTGTTCTAGGGCCATGGTGGATTTCTGAATATCATTTTTCAGTCTGTCGAACTGGTTATTGGTATCCGTATAGTTTTTTTCCGCTTTTGCCAGTTCCATGTCCTTTGCCGCCAGAATCTCCGCACGGAAAATAAAACTGTATGAGGTAAAGGAAATCCATCCGATGAAGCTTAACAACACCAGTGATATGAATACCTGCGTCCGGTGGGAAACAGAAATAAAACGGACGACACCATTCGCCCTGAAATAAAGCTGTCTTTCAGGAAAAAGCTGAGCGCTCACGTCGCTTAATTTGGCTAAAAACCCGGAAATTATCCTCTACCTCTTGTTTAATCAAAACCCGAATATTTTTCTTATCTTCTTTTTATAGACTGTATTTGATACCAAACCGTAAATAAAAGCAATAATTTTCATTGATTGGCCGGGATTTACTTTAAATTCCTGACAAGGGGCAGATAGAAGTCCTCGTAAAGCCCGGCACGGTCTCGGGCTTTCCTGTTAAAAGGCGGCTTGATCTGGCCTTTGAAATATTGGCGCACCAGATTCTGATAATGCGGTTCCGGCTTTTTTCCCAGACCTTCACAAACCATTCTGAACCATTTCTGCCCGGCCTGAACATGGCTGATTTCCTCGTTATATATAATTTCCAGAACTTTGGCACTTTCCTCGTCTTCAGCCTTATGAAGCCGGGCAATGATTGACGGCGTGACATCAAGGCCACGGGCCTCAAGTACCAAAGGCACGATGGCTAGCCGGGCGGGAAGGTCATGGGCCGTATCCATGGCGGACTGCCATAAGCCATCATGGGCGGGAAGGTCACCGTAAGTGGCATCATGGGACCTCAGCCGGTCACTGAGCATGTGGAAATGGCGGGCTTCATCATCAGCCACCCCGACCCAGTCATCACTGAAAGCAGGTGGCATCTCCATACCAAAACGCGCCACCATGTCCCAGGCCAGATCAATGGCATTGAATTCGATATGGGCAATGGCATGGAGCAGTGCGACAATATTACGGCGTTTTGGCATATATCGGGGCATCAGAAGCTGCGGCTTACGGGGCCGGGCGGGGCGGTCAGGGGGGCAGACCGGAAATTCATGGGCCAGTTCCCCGGCGAACCATGCCTTGGCACTGTCATGGCTGCGGCGGACTTTCTCACCGGGCTGTGCTGTCATCAAAACCGCTATGGCAGCATCGCCGATGGTGTTCATCACAAGGCCTGTAGTGTCCATCACAGGGTCTGGGCGGCTTCCAGTACCGCATCGACATGGCCTTTGACTTTCACCTTGCGCCAGATATTGCGGATCACGCCGTCTTCATCAATCAGGAAGGTTGCGCGTTCAATGCCCATATACTCCCGGCCATAAAGTTTTTTCAATATCCAGACACCGTAAGCCTCGCATAAAATACCTTCTTCGTCAGAGACAAGGCTGATGGTGAGTTCCTGTTTGGCGATGAAATTCAGATGACGTTTAAGGCTGTCTTTTGAGGCCCCGAGAATAACCGTATTTGCGGCCTCAAATTCTTTGAGCCGGGCAGAGAAGCCCCGGGCCTCGGTGGTGCAGCCCGGTGTGCTGTCTTTGGGATAGAAGTAAAGAACCAGTTTGCGGCCTTTAAAATCATTGAGGGACACCACATCATTTTTTTCATTTGGCAGGGAAAACTCCGGGGCTTTCATACCGGTCTCAAGCATTTCAATATCCTTATTTTCTGGGTTTTGAGGGTTGTTCAATAATATCTTCATATATTACGGAGATATTTTCCTGGGACTGTATGAGCTTTCGGGCCAGTTGGTCAAGGGAACTCACCTTAAATCGCTCGCATAGACTGTCAATCAATCTTTGTGATTTTTCGGAAAATCCCGAGCTGCTGCCTAGGCAGAGTCTTAGGAATACCTGAAGATTTTGCATGAAATCACAGGCCTGATAAATCTGATCGGCTTTATTTTCAGATAAAAACCGGTATTTTTTTAACTGTGAAATCTGTTCAAGGGTGTTTGGCACCAGAATTTTTGGCTGATCCATTATATGTTTCAGGATCAGATACTGGCAGATAAATTCAATATCAACCAGACCGCCGCGCATATGTTTGAGGGACCAGATATCTGTGGTGCCGAATTCCTTGCGCAGTTTTTGCCGCATGTCAGCGGTATCCTGTAAAAGATTTTTCCGCTTTGCATGGCTAAGGGCCTGTTTGATGATACCGGTTATTTTGTCACATATCCCGCTATCTCCAACAACGACCCTGCCACGGGTAAGGGCAAGATGCTCCCAGGTCCAGGCCTTTGTGGTTTGATATTCTTCAAAGCCTTGCAGGGTCACCGCAATGGGGCCGGCATTTCCCGAGGGCCGCAGCCGCATATCAACATCATAGAGTTTGCCTTCCCCGGTCATGGCGGTCAGGGCGTTGATGAACTGCTGGCTGAGGCGGGCAAAATAATGGTTTATGGAAAGCTGTTTTTGGCCATCTGAAAAAGGCGGGCTGTGTTCTGCGTCATAGATAAATACGAGGTCAAGATCAGATGTGGTGGTCAACTCCTGACCGCCAAGTTTTCCCAAGGCCAGTACGGCGAATCTGGCCCCGGAAATTTCGCCATGTTTTTTGGCGAATTCCCGGGCTACTCTTTCTGACATGATTTCAAGGATAACGTCTGCCACCATGGACAGATTCCTGCCCGCCTTTGCGGCGTCAATGTTATTTCGCAGGATCTGGACACCGATCTGAAATTTATGTTCACTGGCCCATTTCCGGCTGATATCGAGAATATCCTGAAAGTCCTTGGCCTGCTTGAGCTGGTCCTCAAGATGGTCGGCCAGTTTTTCTTTGGTGAAAGAGGCCTCAAAGAAATCATTATTCAGTACCGCGTCCAGAAGCAGCGGGCGCTTGGCCAGCTGGTCGGCTAAATTCGGGGCAATGCCGATTATTTCCGATAACAGTTCCAGCAGCCAGGGCTGGGCCTTGATAAAGGAGAAAAGCTGAATGCCGGAAGGCAGGCGGGAGAGAAATTTATCAAACTTTTTAAAGCTTGTATCCGGATTTCCCTGACGGCTGAAACTTGACAGAATTTCCGGAATAAAACCATGGAGCAAACTTCGGGCACGTTCGGTTCGGCACGCCCGGTAACGGCCCAGCAGCCAGGTTTGAATAATATTATAAATTGCTCTGGGGTCTTCATATCCCATATGGGATATTGCGGCCAGTGTTTCGCTATTATAGTCATCCGCCGGAAAAGCCAGAAGATCGTCTTCTTCTTCATCCTGATGGGAGGCTTTTAACAGACCGGTGAAAAGCTCATGCACATCATGCAGATGAACTTCAAGCTGTTTTTTAAAATCTGCCTGACTTTGATAGCCCATAAAGGCTGTAATACGCGCCAGATCATCTGCGCTTTGCGGCATTGAATGGGTCTGATCATCATTGATCATCTGCAGGCGGTGTTCCAGTCTTCTGTGATAACCATAGGCCGACTGCAGTTTCTGATTGTCCTTTAGCGATAATCTGCCAGTTTTTTCCAGTGCATTCAGGGCATCGCAGGTCGCCGCCACCTGTAAGGCCGGTTCACGGCCCCCGGCAATAAGCTGAAAAATCTGGGCATAAAACTCAATCTCCCGTATGCCGCCATGCCCCAGTTTTATGTCCTGTCCGGCAAAACGGATTTCCTTGTGGCCATGATGGCGGTGAATCAGTTTTTTGATGGCATAAATATCCTCCAGTGCCACATAATCAAGATGCTTGCGCCAGACAAAGCTTTTTATCCGTAACAGAAACTCATAACCGGCATCCAGGTCACCGGCCACGGGACGGGCCTTTATCATGGCGGCCCGTTCCCAGTTAAGCCCCATGGATTGATAATATATTTCCGCCCCTTCCATGGACAGGGCGATGGCCGTGGCTCCCGGGTCTGGCCTCAGCCTCAGGTCAGTGCGAAACACATAACCATCAGCCGTTCTTTCCTGCATGATTTTCACCAGTTTCCGGGTTAGCTTGATAAACATATCCTGAGCGGTATTGCGGCCTGTATATTGGACAATATCACTGTCATAGAGGATGATCAGATCAATATCACTGGAATAGTTAAGTTCATAACCGCCCATTTTTCCCATGGCCAGCACCACATAACCCGTACCCATGGATAATTCACGGGTTGCCATAAGCTGGTCCGCCGTTAAATGATCCGGGACAGCCAGATTTCCCCGGATCATTTCTGCCCGCAAAAGATGGCTCACCGTCAGAGATACCGAGACCTCGGCAAATTCAGTAAGACGGCGGGTGATGACCTCAAGCGGCCACTCACCTGAAAGGTCGGCGAATGAAATAATCAGGGCGATTTGTGATTTGGCCTGACGTAACAGGCGCATTAACTGGCTGATGTCATTAACAGCTGGGAGGTCATTAATCAGGCCATCCACGACCTTGCGGTAAAGTTCATCAAGGGGACTGGACAGCATAATTGCAGCAAAATGCACATCCCTGAACAGCAGGCGTGACAGATAAGGGCTATTGGAAAAGATAGCAGATAACAGGCTTCTGTGGTTATTTTTGTTAATTAATCTATCTATATCTGCTACTTGTTGCTCTTGGCAGGATTTTACAAAATCGGCAAGCTTGTCTGTTCCGCGGGTTTTGTCCGTGATCAGTGGAAAGAAAGTGCAAAGTGCCGCCATGAAATTCAATACCTTAATTAGGCCAGGTTTTTAGTTTACGAAATAAGGTTGGTTTTTCTGACCCTTAAAAGCAATTATAGAGAATTATAATTTGAAACGATACGCCATAACAATAAAAATACTTCTGGGTCTTTTTTCCAGTCTTGCCGTCGTGGTGATATTGCTGGGCTGGCGTTTGAGCATGGGTCCCATTGCTCTGGATTGGGCGGGTGATTATTTAAAGGCGGCTTTGACGTCAGGCGAAAAGGATATCGGCGTCGAATTCCGTGATGCGGTTCTGATCTGGCGCAAGGAAGACAAAGAGGCAAAATCACGTGCTGGTGGCCTGCAGATTATTTTTTATCAATTAAAAATTATCGACAGCAAGAATGATTTCACCCTGAATTTACCCGAAGCCAGCGCCCGTTTTAGCAGCCTTGCCATGTTAAGAGGGTTACTCGCGCCCACAGAGGTTGAAATTACCGGCCTGTCAATAGAACATACTCTTGGTCCCGAGGTATGGCTGTCGACGGATGAACGGACCTTCATGGAAAAGCTTGAGGTCTTTATCGAGAATTTACAGAATTCAAATAATGTGCTGTTCAAGATGGCGCAGGAATTACTTTCACCACCGAAATCATCTGCTGTCGTGGGGTATTTACGTCAAATTTCCCTTCTGGATACAGAAATAACTCTTGCCGATCAAACATCCGGCCATGTATGGCGGATACCGGCGGCATATCTTAATTTGCAGCGCACCGATCTTGGGCTGAGTGTGAGCCTTTCAGGTGATATTAATATGGCCTCGACCCGTATCATGCCAATAGATATTTTTCTGTTATTTGATAATATCAAAAAGCAAGCCGTAACAACCATAGAGTTTTCTGCGGTAAGGCCATCGGCACTTGCGGGTAAAGTCGAGGCCCTGTCAGGGCTGGCGAATCTGGATATACCGGTGCGGGGAAATATAAAATTCACCATTGACCGTAATTTTGATATTCCCGTTATGATTTTTAATCTCGCACTGGAGAGAGGGCAGATCAATCCTGCCAATATATACCCAAAACCTCTGAATATTACCCATGCGGCCTTAGGGGGGCATATGTTAAAAAACGCCAGTTCCATTGTTCTGGATCATATCTCTCTTCTGCTGGGGAAAACCCATATCATGGGGACAGGATTGTTATACGGATCACTGGACAGGCCGGGAATCAACATAAAAGCGGATATTATAGATCTGCCGTTTCTTGATCTGAAGACATACTGGCCCGGCCAGTTTGGCAAAGGAGCCTATAAATGGATCGCTAAAAATATAGATGCCGGTCTGGTGCCTCAAGGCAAGCTTGAGGTTAATATAACGCCCGATATGTGGCCCAGAAAATCCGATATG
>NVTJ01000061.1 GCA_002401545.1 Alphaproteobacteria bacterium | reverse complement strand
AAACAAAGTTCCTGGCCGCCGCCAGCCACGACCTGCGCCAGCCCCTGAATGCGGCCCGGCTGTTCACCGGCTCCCTCGCCAGTTCTGATATTGGCGCGGAAAATGCCCGTTATGTGGCCCGGATCGGGAACTCTCTGGATGCTCTCGACGATTTGCTAAGTGTATTGCTCAATATTTCCCAGCTTGATTCCGGCGGTATCATCCCCGCAGTCTGTCATTTTAATCTACAGGATTTACTGGACAGAATAGTCCCTGATTACATCCAGACCGGACAGGAAAAAGGGCTTAGGGTTCGGATGGTGACGACCTCCTGTATCATCCATAGTGACCCCCGGCTTCTGGAAACCATACTGCGTAATTTCCTCAGCAATGCGATCCGATATACCAGAAAAGGCGGCATCCTGATTGGCTGTCGCACAGGGGGGAATAACATCACCATTCAAGTGATTGATAGCGGAATTGGCATCAGGAAAAATCAGCTTGACGGTATTTTTGAGGAATTCATTCAGGTTCATGAGGACCCTTCTGTTGATGGGCGTGGCATCGGACTTGGCCTGTCTATTGTCCGGCGAATTTCTGCTCTGCTGGAAGCCCCCATTCAGGTCAAGTCAGCCTTTGGTAAAGGATCCCTGTTTAATATTATACTGCCGAAGGGTGAAAAAAACAAAGTCATCCCGCTCTTTGCCGATCATGCCGCCAATATTGCCCTGCCAAACAGCCTTGCCGGCCGCATCATTGCGGTTATCGATAATGATGAAGATGTCCTGGACGGCATGAAAGCCCTGCTGGGCAAATGGGGCAGTGAAATAATTGTAGGGCTATCCGCCGACATTGCTCTGGCACAGCTTATAGAGCAGGATAAAACCCCGGACATCATCATTGCCGACTATCATTTAAACGGTGACGAGGACGGCGTTGAAGCCATCAGGGAAATCCGCGCGGAATTTAGCTGTCCCATCCCCTCCATCATCATCACCAGTGACAGGGACCCGGAACTGGAGAAAATGCTAAAGACAAAAAAACTGCCGCTGATTCATAAGCCTGTGGTGGCGGCAAAACTCCATGCCCTGATCAGGCATCTGATTTAAATTATCCTGTTCTTTGCCGCAATCACCGCCTGCAGACGATTATTAACCCCAAGCTTCCGCAGGATGGCTGACACATGGGCTTTTACCGTAATCTCACTGATACCAAGCTCATAAGCAATAATTTTATTGGCCTTGCCCTCGGCGAGCAGGTCCAGTACCGCATGCTGTCGCGGGGTCAGGTCAGACGTGACACCACCGTCCCTTTGCGGAACCGCTTTCTTTTCCGCTGCCTGTGTAGCGCCAAAAGAACCCAAAGCCTCGGTAGGGATATAGGTGTTGCCGGACATAACAAGCCGGATGGCATTTTTCATTACATTCTGAGAGGAGGATTTCGGCAGATAACCCATGGCACCATAAGAAAAACTTTCCCGGACAATATCGACCTGATCCGTTGAAGACACCATCACCACCGGGACCGACGGGACTTTGCTGCGCACTGAAATCAGGCAGGAAAAACCGTCCGCACCCGGCAAATTCAAATCCAGCAAAATAAGGTCAAAAGCAGGGCCGTCCTCAAGCGCACCTAAAGTTTCCCTCACATTGACCGTGCAGATACATTCGGCATCGCCTGAAAATACATCCAGCACCACACCCTTCAGGGCTTCCTGAAAAAGCGGGTGGTCATCTGCTATTAATATTCGTTTCACAGTCATGGGAATACTATAAGGCGAAACTATTCACTCAGACAATCCTTATATTGTTCGCGCAGGGCGATTTTCTTGATTTTACCGGTGGCGGTAAGCGGTATTTCATCCACAATGAACACCCTGTCGGGCATCCACCATTTGGCTATCTTGCCCTTCAGGAAATCCAGAATTTCCTGCGGAGACGGACTTTGCCCCGGCGCCGGTTTGATCACCAGAATGGGGCGTTCTTCCCATTTGGGATGAAAAACCCCAACAACCCCGGCCTGCAACACCTTGGGATGACCCACTGCCAGATTTTCAATATCGATGGAGCTTATCCATTCGCCGCCCGATTTGATCACATCCTTGGACCGGTCGGTGATCTTCATATAGCCATATTGATCGATGGTCACCACGTCCCCGGTGGGGAACCAGCCTTCCTTGTCCAGAACCTTGCCGCCTTCGCTTTTATAATAGCCGGCGCTCACCCACGGACCCCGCACCCACAGGTCACCATACGCCACCCCGTCACGGGCAACAGGCTTGCCGCCCTCGTCAAGCACCTTGATCTCCAGACCGAACTGAACCCGGCCCTGCTTGTCCATCACCTCTTCCCGCTCCGTGGGCGGCAGGGCATCCACCTGTGGTGTCGAACAGGCCACCACACCCAGCGGACTGGTTTCGGTCATGCCCCACAGTTGCAATACCGTAACGCCGTAAGTTTTGAGAAATTTTTCCGTCATGGCCTTGGGGACGGCACTGCCGCCGATCATGGTCCGTTTCAGGGACTCTACCTTCCTGCCGCTGTCTTCAAGATACTGGAACAGCATGGAAAAAATGGTGGGCACCGCACAAGAGAAGGTCACCCCCTCAGCCTCAATCAGATTCTGAATGCTTTCCCCATCCATTTTCGGGCCGGGCAACACCAGCTTGGCCCCGAGCATGGCCGCAATATAGGGCAGACCCCAGGCATTGGCATGATACATGGGCGCAATAGGCATGATGGTATCATAGATAGAAAGGCCGTAAGCGCTATTCTGGGCCGCCCCAAGCGCATGAATGATCGTCGAACGGTGGCTGTAGAGCACGCCTTTTGGGTTGCCCGTCGTGCCGCTGGTATAACAGAGCGAGGAAGCGGCCCGCTCATCAAAGACCGGCCAGTCATAATGATCCCCTTCAGCCGCCAGAAGCTCCTCATAACATAAGACATCCGGCAGGCTGGTTTCGGGCATATGGTCCCGGTCGGTGAGGATGATGAATTTTTCAATGCGCTCAAGCTCAGGCAGCAGTTTTTCCACCATCGGCACAAAATCCAGATCAATGAATAAAACGCGGTCTTCCGCATGATTGATGATATAGCTGATCTGATCATCAAACAGACGCGGGTTGGTGGTATGCAGCACGGCCCCCATGCCGGATACGCCAAAAAACAGCTCGAAATGACGATAAGTGGTCCAGGCCAGCGTGCCGACCCGATCACCCTGACGGATGCCGAACTGATTGATCAGGACGTTTGCCAGCCGCCTGGACCGCCGTTCCGCCTTGGCATAGGTGGTGCGGTGAATGGGGCCTTCCACGGAACGGGTAACGATCTCCATGGCCCCGTGATACTGTGCCGCATAGCTTATCAGGGACGAGATCATCAGATCGCTGTCCTGCATCAATCCCGCTATTGTCATAATATTTCCACTCCTGTTTTAGGCCGTCCTGATTTCCTGAAGCTTCAGGTCATCAATCATCTGTTGCCGCATTTTGAATTTCTGGATTTTACCGGTGACGGTCATGGGAAATTCGTCCACAAAACGCACATAACGGGGAATCTTGTAATGGGCAATCTGTCCCTTGCAGAAATCCCGCATATCTTCTTCCGTGGCCTGCTCGCCAGGCTTCAGGCATATCCAGATACAAAGTTCTTCAACATATTTTTCGTCGGGCACACCAAATACCTGCGCATCCTGAATTTTTGAATGGCCATGGAAATATTCCTCCACCTCGCGGGGATAAATATTCTCACCGCCCCTGATCACCATATCCTTGAGACGGCCCACAATATTGCAATAGCCCCCCTCATCAAGAACCGCCAGATCCCCCGTATGCATCCAGCCGTCTTTATCTATGGTTGCGGCGGTCTGTGTCTCATCGGCCCAATAGCCCTTCATCACCGAATAGCCCCGGGTGCAAAGCTCCCCCTGTATGCCGCGCGGCGTAATGTCACCCCCCTCATCGATGATCTTGATTTCCACATGAGGGTGAATACGACCCACCGTGGACACCCGCTTGTCCAGAGTGTCATCGGTGCTGCTTTGAAAGCTGACCGGGCTGGTTTCCGTCATGCCATAAGCGATGGTCACCTCGGTCATATTCATTTCCGTAAACACCCGCTTCATGACCTCTATGGGGCAGGATGCCCCGGCCATGATGCCGGTTCTGAGCGTGCCAAGGTCATAGGATGTCAAATCCGGCAAATCCAGTTCGGCAATGAACATGGTCGGCACCCCGTGCAGGGCGGTGCATTTTTCATCCGAGACCGCTTTCAGGGTCTGGGCCGGATCAAATCCCTCGCCCGGAAAGACCATGCAGGCCCCGTGGGTGACACAGGTCAGGCTGCCCATCACCATGCCGAAACAATGATACAGCGGCACCGGAATACACAGGCGGTCCTGTTCGGTAAAATTCATCGCCTGCCCAACGAAATAACCATTATTGAGGATATTATGGTGAGTCAGTGTCGCCCCTTTTGGTGCACCGGTGGTGCCGCTGGTGAACTGAATATTGATGGCATCACCCGGCTTAAGCGATGCCTGCACAGATTTCAATCTGGCAAAATCACCCGCTTGCGCCCGCCTGATCACATCATCAAAATTATAAAACCCTGCTGTTTTGTCTGTGCCCAGCCGGATGAGTGTCGTGAGATGCGGGAGTTTTTCCGATTTAAGCTTCCCCGGCGCACAAGTGGCCAGTTCCGGTGCCAATTCCTGTAACATGGCGATATAGGCACTGGATTTGAAGATTTCCGAGGTGATCAGGGCCTTGCACTCTACCTTGTTCAGAACATATTCCAGTTCGGTCAGACGGTAGGCCGGATTGATATTCACCTGAATCAGGCCTGCTTTCGCCGTGGCATACTGAGTGATCACCCATTCGGCGCAATTGGGCGCCCACAGGCCAACCCGGTCCCCCGGTTCAAGCCCGAGAGACAACAGACCCGCCGCACAGGCCGTAACCTTTTCGGCAAATTCCGCATAGGTCCAACGCCGCCCCTGATCACAAACCACCAGCAGTTCCCGGTCAGAATATTTGTCCACGGCCCGATCAAACAGATCGCCGATTGTTTGCGTAATCAGGCGGCTGTCTGTCGCCCCTTTCACATGGCTTATCGTCTGTGAAATCATATACCTCCTCCAGAATATTGGAATATTACATGCAAGAGTGCCGGGTGACTATAGGACAAAGGCTTAAGTAATACAGGTATTTTCACCTGCAACTTTAGTATCATAACCGCCGCCGTAACAAATTATCCTTCTTGACAGATATCAAGGCGGAAACATATCTTCAATGATAATATCACTTAACCCTAAGACAGAAGAAAGGCATTCATCATGAGTAAATTCATGCATAAACTTGTGGAAGCCCTGCGGTCCCGCGAGCAATATCTCGAAGATCATTCCACCCACCCCGTATTTGAAAGCGCCGAAGGCAGTGATTTCAAGCAGGATTATGAAAATCTTGTCTCCGAGCTAAAAGAATTTTCCGGCCGGATAAAGTCTCTGGCTGAAACCGGCGAAGATTATGATGAACATTTTGAACGCAAGATAAATGACGAAAATGAACATCTGTCCATTAAAATAGACACATGGTCCAAGAGCCTGGAAAAGAAATAGTCAGGCGAGGGACACCAAAAACCGGACCAGTATCCGACTGGCAAACTCGAGCGCGATAAACAGAAAAATCGGGGAAATATCAAGGCCACCAAGATTGGGCAGGAAATTCCGGATCGGGCGGAGCATGGGTTCAAAAAGACGATGAAGGGTCCCCATGACAAGGGCCACTATCTGATTATGACTGTTGACAACCGCAAAGGACACCAACAGGCCAAGAATAATATAAACCAGCAAACCAAACGTCACAAGACCAAACAACGCATCCACCAACCAGGCCAAATCATACGCAAAACCACCCATATTTCTTCCAAACATCTGTTAATATAAAAAACAAGATTTAAGGGGAATAGGGCAAGAGTTCAATAGCTGGCACAATAAAGTCGGCAAAAATGACTGCTTTTCGCATGATTTCAGGGCATTCAGAGGGGTTTACTAGGCAAAATCGCCCTATTGGTGGGGCAAAGATAAAATGATATGCTTAGCTTATGGTTTTGTTTACTGATTCTTTATATATTATGAATTGGAAATATTTGTCTTTTGCATAGGAGCATTTAAATCACCAGATGGCTGACTTTGGTTCATTCAATTTAATAAGTTTAGATACAAATCTGCTGGGTGCGTTCTTTAATGCCCGGACGGTGAGCAGAACGGTGTCCGCCATCCAGAATTCACCCCGTCGTTTTGAACGCGGGCCAGCAGTTATCACCCCCTGGGATTTATTAAACAATTCCAGAATCCAGACTCTGGCCGGAAAATTCAACGCCGTCCGGGGCAAAACAGACTTTATTGACTTAAGTAATAAAAGCGTCAGCCAGACCCAGAATAAAGATGAAAAGGCACTTTTCGCCCTTTTCCTCGCCCTCAATGATTTAAAAACCATCGCCGACTATGCGGCGGAACCATCGACCCCGACGGCGATCCTCGCCCGCCTCAGCAGCCAGTTCCGAAGCGGCCTGTCTCAGGTGGAAACGCATGTGCGTAATGTGGAACTGGACAAGCTCACGTTGATATTTGGGGAAAAGAAACCCAATGCGACCAGTGATATCAGCCTCGGTAAAAAGAATCCTGATATCTTGGGGGCAACGCTTTCCGTCACCTCCAAAACCCAGGTTATTCCGGGGCTGACGGGCAACGAGGTCTTCACCCTGAATCTGGACGAAATAACAGGTAATGATGACTTCATCATAGATCTGTCACAAATAACAGGTTCCCTCAACCTGACCAATCTGACCTCTTACATCAATCAACAGATCAATACCCTTACCGTCCCTGACGCCAATGGTAATCCCGTAGGTAAATATACAACCCGCTTTGTCATTAATGAAGTCAGCACGGGAAAATTCGCCCTGAACATTGATGTGGGGGCTGGTGAGAAAATCACCCTGACAGCGCAGGCGACCGAACCATCCCTGTTTGTCACAGGCTCTCACAGGGATGCCGGTTTCGGGAAAACTGAAATCGCGACCCTTACAAAATTGCGCGACCTTTCCACCGGCTCCCCAATCACAGAATTTTCCAACCGCATCGCCGGCACCGACCAGTCGGGCATCCTGCCGCCGCTCACCGAGAACGATGGCAAGGCTATAGCAAGTGAGGGGGAATTATTTGAAACCCGCGCCAATGCCACCGCCGTTGACAGTCAGGGTAATGTCTATGTGGTGGGCAACAGTCAGGGGGATTTTGGCAACCAGGTCAATACGGCTGAGGATCAGGATGTCTTCCTGAGCAAATTCGATGCCGCCGGAAATCTGCTGTTTACCCGCCTGCTCGGGGCCTCCGACCATGCGGCGGCCTTTGATCTGGTCATCGATGGCAATGATAATGTTTTTATCGCCGGACAGGTGAATAACGAACTGGTCACCTCGGATACCCTGAGCGGCTTTGACAGCTTTGTGACAAAATTTGACAGCAGCGGATTTGAACTTTTTACCTATCAGCAGGACACGGTCGCCACGGACCAGGCCAACAGCCTTGCCATTGACGCTGCCGGTGATGTGATTGTGATCGGGTCAATTTCAGGTCAACTGAACAGCGCCACCAGCTTTGGCGGCGGGTCTGATACTTTTGTGACCAAACTCAGTGGCACGGATGGCACAGTCATAGCATCGACACAGATTGGCGGTGCCGGAACAGAATTGGGTGAGGCTGTCACCATCGCCGGTGACGGCAATATCCTGATTGCATCAAGAGAAAACGGGCGGGTTATCATTCGTAAACTTGACGCTACCGACCTGACCATCGAACTGGCTTCATTTGATCTTGGTGATTTGGCCGGGGGCAGCATATCCGATATTGTGGTGGATGCCTCCGGCGATATATTTGTCGCCGGAAGTTCATTCAACGGCTCTTTGTCCGGCGGCACCATAACCAATGCCCATAGCGGCGGTTCCGATGGTTTTGTCACCAGGCTCAGTGATAACGGCAATTCAATCAATGCTGTCTTTACCCACTTCCTCGGGTCTGCCGGGTCTGATGTTATTGAGGGGCTGACGGTTCAGAACGGCGCGGTTTATGTAGCGGGAAAAACCAACGGCACCTTGCCCGGAGGCACCAAAACTGGTTCAACAGATGGATTTGCCGCCAAAATTGACACCACCACCGGAACCGCCGACTTTATCAGACAGTTTGGCGGCGTGGTCGGCAGCAACGGCAGCACCGCCCTCGCCTTTTCGGCAAGCGGCTCATCCGTATTAACCCGGCTGGGTCTTCCGACCGGACGTGTTGACAACAGCCAGACCCATGATATTGAAACCCAGACCTCTGCCCGGGCCGGTGATCATTTCTTTATCTCCATCAATGGGGAGGCGGCCAGAAAGATCACCATCCTTGCCGGCGATGATTTCACCACACTGGCGAAAAGAATCCAGCGGCTGTCTTTCCGCTTTATCAAGGCCGTGAGCGTTGCCGGAACCAATGGCCCGGAACTCAAGATAGAAACCAAAGACGGGTCAACTGTGGATGTTTTTGCCGGCAAGGGGGGCCGCGATGCTCTCGTCAAGCTCGGCCTGCAACCCACCAAAATTCTGTCGGCTGAAAAGCTTTTTAATATTGGCAATGATACCATCGGAACAGACCCCGATAATCTGGGCGGTGTTTTTGCGTTAAAGCTTTTATCGGGATTTTCGCTGCGCTCCAAAAAAGAAGCTGAATTTGTCAGCAAACAGATCGATATTGCATTGGAATCTATCAAGCGTGCTTTCCGGTCGCTCACCTTCGACCCCGTAAAGGCCCAGATACTGAAAGATTCAAAACTGAAACAAGGCACGGTTCCGGCGTTTTTGACCAAACAACTGGCCAATTATCAGGACGGGCTGGCCCGGCTGTCAGTGTTTAGCGGTGGCGGTGGATTCAGCATTTAACAACGCAAGTGACGTTGCTCCGGAGAGGAGGCGGCCGATAAACAACTGGGCCGCCTAACTCCACTTCATCAAATGACGCATTAGAGTTGACGGGGAATGATCTCTCCGTTGGGGGATCGGATAAAAACCATGTCTCCGCCCCTGTTCCAGAGGCCATTAATCCTATGCAGGGAACATGCCAGTTCTCATTTGTTGCAGAAACCCCGCCTTCTTCACAAAAAACCGGGGATTTACATTTTTTTNGTTGCAAATTGTCTAAAAACCCCACCAGAAAACTCAAAATGCATTGCAAAATGCGAAAGAAACATTAACCAAATAATGACCTTCTTCCTATAGGCTTCTGGTTAAGGGGAAGAAACAAGTTTCGACAAGGCTAAAACAAGGTAAAACGGGCATGGCTGCTTTTACATTCAGAATTTTTCTTATGGCACTGGTCGTCATATTTGCCCCATCCGCTGTATCTGGCCATGCCATGGCATCGGAAGAAGAAAAAACCGATGACGAGGCGACCAAGGAAAGCTATATTAAGCTCTCCCCCTTTGTGGTCACCATGTATCACAGGGGGCGACCAAAGGGTAATATGCTCATCACGGTACTTGTAAAGCTGGTTGACAGCGAAAAGCGCGAAACCGCCCGGAAATATCTGCCCCGGCTGAACAATGCCTATGTCATGGAAGCCAGCCGTCTGTCACACGGTTATTTCGATGTCACCCGCCCGGTAAATGTGGCCATGCTGGGTGATGCTTTTCAACTGGCCACCAATAAAATCCTGGGACACCGGCAGGCCCGGGTACTCATTTCCGAGGTTATCGTCAACCAAAAGTGAACCCCATTCAAAAACTGCCCATATTCAACCAAAACCATGTTGCAACGCAACCCGATCATAGATATTTATAATTTATCGAACGGTCGGGCGATAAATTATTGTATCATTTAGTCTGATTATTTAAAACAAACGTACGTTCCCTGTTGCTATTTTGGGCTTTATTTGTATAGTCAAACGCTATAGAATCATAGATTATGATCATTGGAGGCGCTTTCAGGTATGAAAAATAACAAAAATGCCGGGTTTCCGGTTTATGTTTCCTGAAGTGTCTGCAACATAGTTATTATACACCCATACGCAACTATCCCAGGGAGGAACCATGTCCAGTCTTGAATATTTAAAAACCACATCCGCACTTATTTCACTTTCTCTGATGTCCGGTATCTTTGCCACATCCCATGCTGTGGCCGCAGATGATACTGTCACGCTTGAAGAAATTGTCGTCACGTCCCAGTACCGGGAACAAAGCCTCAAGGATGTCCCGATCTCGGTATCTGTTGTCAGTGGCGATTTTATGAGAAAGCAGTCCATTAACAAAATGGCCGATCTTCAGTTTTCCGTCCCCAACTTCACCATGGCGGAAAGCGGCATCGGTACCAACGTTTTCATTCGCGGCATCGGGTCCGGTAACAATCAGGGTTTTGAACAGTCCGTTGGCATTTATGTGGATGGCATCCATCATGGCCGGGCGCAGCAATCCCGCGCCCCGTTCCTTGATCTGGCCCGGGTGGAAGTCCTGCGCGGACCACAATCGATCCTGTTTGGTAAAAACTCGGTCGCCGGTGCGCTGAACATCACCACTGCAAAACCCACAAGAGAAGTCGAAGGTTCCGTCAGCGTCTCATATGAGGCCGTGGACAGCGAAAAAGAAGTCACCGCAGTCATTTCCGGCCCCCTGTCCGACAAGGTTCGTGTCCGTATTGCCGGCCGTTACCATGACCTGGACGGCTATATCGAAAATCTGACCCTGAACCGGGATGAACCGGCCCAGGAAGACTGGACCCTGCGTGGTACAGTGGAATTTGATGTCAGTGAAAATCTGACCGCGACCCTGAAAGTTGAACGCAGTGAATTTGACGTGGTTGGCCGTAATATTGAAATTGACGGTGAAATTCCGGCTGCCGTCGGGCCATTTGCCGGGCTAACATTTTCACAGATTCTCACGGGTCCACCTGCATTTAGATTGTTTGGTCAAGATCCCTCTGTGTTGAACACGGAGCTGGACGGAAAACGGTCTTCCAACGGTGATTTTAGTAATAATGAACAGACGGAGATCGTCTTCACACTGGACTGGCAGGTTGGTGATCACACCCTGACTTCCATAACCGGCTATTCCGATTTCAGCTTTAATGATAACTGTGATTGCGATTTCACCGGGGCCAATATCTTCACCCTGCCCCTGTCCGAACAATATGAACAAATTTCTCAGGAAATCCGCCTCACCTCCCCCGGTGGTGAAACAGTTGATTATATTATCGGGGCTTATTTCCAGACCAGCAATCATGGTTACCAGGATGCCATTGAAGTAGACGCCAATTCGGTTCTGGTGCCCCTGTTAAMTGGTGCTTCTGCAATACCTGACACACCCCCTCCAGGGTTTGTACCAGAAGGCTTGCAACTTTTTGCCCCTCTGTTTGGAGCAATAGGGGTTTCTGGTGCGGGTGATCTTTTCGCCAATACTGCGGGACCCCGGGTTGCAGAGGTAGATGCGGAAGTTTATTCCGGCTTTGCGCAAGTCTCCTGGCATATGACCGATCAATTAACATTACAACTGGGGGGGCGTCTGACACATGAAACCAAAAGTGGCTCACGTAACCTGACGGTCACCAATCTGGATGGCAGTGCATTGACCGGTGCAAAACAATTTGCAGCGGATTTTTACGGCTTTGTCTTTGATGTTGCCGCGTCCAATGCTATTGGCAGCAATCTTGAAGCGGTTCTTACGCCTGTTGTTATTGATTTTCTCGGACCTCTTACGAGTGTTCCTTTTGCAACGGGTACGGCCGCGGCTTTATCCGCAGGATTTGCATTACCCTTTGCAGGAAATCAATTCCTGCTGGGCACCCATCCGGTTTCAGGCAGCCGCACAGAAACCAAATTTTCACCTGATGTGAAACTGATCTATGATATATCCGACGACGCCATGGTTTATGCCAGTTGGGTCAAGGGCAGCAAATCCGGAGGCTTTGACTTCCGGGCCAATAACAGGGGCCGCAGCGCAACCTCTGACGAAGCTTTTGAATTTGAAGATGAAAATGCTACCAACTATGAAATTGGCGGCAAGCTGGTTTTTGCTGATGGCGTGGCAGAACTTAATTTTGCCGGTTTCTTCACCAAATTCACTGATCTTCAGGTATCCGTTTTTGATGGCACCCTTGGGTTCAATGTGGGCAATGCCGCCACGGCTGAAGTTAAGGGAATTGAAGTTGATGGCCGCTGGCAGGCAACAGAAAACCTGACCTTCCACGGATCACTGGCCTATACCGACTTTGAATTTACTGATTTCGTCAATGGCCAATGTCCCTTTGGTGTTGCCCCTAACGGGCCATCCGCGGCTAATGGCGACTGTGATTTCACCGGCATGACACAACAATTGGTGTCAGAATGGCAGGGAACCTTCGGATTTAATCATTTTTATGATGTTTCATCCAGTCTGACCATCAATACGTCAGCCAATCTGTTCTATACCAGTTCCTATAATGCCTCACCCCAACTTGACCCCAAGCTGATCCAGCCCGCCTATGCCACCATCAATGCCCGTATTTCACTGGCCAGCGATGATGGCTGGGAACTGGCGGTTCTGGGTGAAAATCTGACCGATCATACGGTGAAATTATTTTCCGGTGATGCGCCTTTATCCGGGTCCACATTTGGTGCCATTGCCAATTATAATTTCCTGAACCGGGGACGGACAGTCACCTTTCAGGCAACCTTTAATTTCTAAGGTCTGAAAATCTGTACACAGAAAAGGCGGTCATTGATACGACCGCCTTTTTTAGTGGGCTTCGTCCCAATTGTCCCCCACCCCGCAGTCCACAGTCAGCGGAACGGTGATTTCTATGGCGGGCAGGGCGGCCTGTTCCATGATATCTCTGACCACGGGGATGGTCAGGTCCATCTGATCTTCCGGCACCTCAAATACCAGTTCATCATGAACCTGCAACAGCATTTTAGCCTCAAGCCCCGCCTCTTTCAGCGCGTCCGGCATCTTAATCATGGCCCGCCTTATCACATCGGCAGCGGCCCCCTGTATGGGAGCATTGATCGCTGCCCGCTCGCCAAAGGACCGGCGCATACCGTTCTTGTCATTAATGCTGGCAATATGACAGCGGCGACCAAAGATGGTTTCCACATAGCCGTGACGGCGGCAAAAGTCTTTTGTCTCCTCCATATAGGTACGAATGCCGGGAAAACGTTCAAAATAGGTATCAATGAATTGTTTGGCTTCCGCATTGCCAATGCCCAACTGCCGGGCAAGGCCAAAAGCGCTGATGCCATAGATAATGCCAAAGTTGATGGCCTTGGCCTGACGGCGAATACTGGGGTCCATGCCTTCGATGGGCACGCCAAAGACTTCGGACGCGGTCATGGCATGGATGTCAATGCCTTCGTGGAAGGCTTGTTTCAAGCTGTCAAGACCGGCTATATGGGCCAGCAGACGCAGCTCGATCTGGCTATAGTCGGCGGCGAGGAATTTATGGCCGGGCTTGGCAATGAAAGCCTGCCTGATTTTGCGGCCTTCTTCGGTGCGGATCGGGATATTCTGTAAATTGGGGTCATTGGAGCTGAGCCGCCCCGTGGTGGTGGAGGCCAGCGAATAAGACGTATGTATGCGGCCGGTATCCGCATTGATCTCATTCTGAAGGGCGTCGGTATAGGTGCTTTTCAGTTTCGCCAACTGCCGCCAGTCCAGAACCCGTGCGGGCATGGTGTGGCCCTCCGCCGCCAGACCCTCCATCACATCCACATTGGTACTGAAACCGCCGCTCTTGTTCTTTTTACCCCCCGGCAGACCCATTTCATCAAACAGGATTTCGCCCAGTTGCTTAGGCGAGGCAATATTAAATTCCCGACCCGCAAGGCCGTGAATTTCCGTCTCCAGCACCCCAAGCCGTTCGGCAAAATCATTGGACAGGCGGTGCAGCATCGCCCGGTCCACCAAAATACCTTCCTTTTCCATCCCCGCCAGCACCGCCGCCAGTGGCCGGTCCAATGTCTCATAAACCGTGGTCATGCCCTCATCCGCCAGACGTGGTTTTAAGAGGCGGTGCAGACGACCGGTAATATCGGCATCCTCCGCCGCATAGTCAGTGGCCTTGTCAATGGGCACCTTATCGAAGGTGATCTTGTTTTTGCCGGTGCCGCAAATTTCCTTGAACGGAATACAGTCATGATCCAGATGCAGCTTGGCCAGCTCATCCATACCGTGATGATGCACCCCCGCATCCAGCACATATGATATGAGCATGGTGTCATCCAGCGGGCTGATATGAATGCCATGTTTGGAGAGGATCAGATAATCATATTTGATATTCTGGCCGATTTTCAGGATTGCCGGATTCTCAAGCATGGGCTTCAGAGTGGCAAGCACCTGTTCCAGCGGCAACTGCTCCGGGGCGCTGTTATCGCCGAAATCAAGTTCCCCCTCGACCACGGCTGTATGGCCAAGGGGAATATAGCAGGCGCGGCCCGTCTCAATGGACAGGGAAATACCAACCAATTTGGCCCGCATGGCATTAAGCGACGTGGTTTCCGTATCTATGGTCACCTGATAGGCGGCATTAATATCCCTGATCCATCGGTTAAGCTGATCCCTTGTGGTCACGGTTTCATAGGCGGCTTCCATCGGCGTAGGGGCCGCCTGATAGCCTGACAGCACATCAGACCCCATATGGGACAGAACCTTGGTGCTAAGGCTTCTGAACCCCTGTTCCTCGAGAAAAGGCAGCACGGTTTCCGGGTCAATATCCCTGACGGTCAGTGTCTCAATATCCGGCAGATCCGGCACATCAGTGCTCAGCGTCACCAGTTGCCGGCTGATGCGGGCCATATGAGCAAATTCTATGAGGTTTTCCCGCCGCTTATTTTGCCTGATCTCCCCCGCGCGGGCCAGAAGACTGTCCAGATCGCCATACTCATTGATCAACAAAGCCGCCGTCTTGACGCCAATGCCCGGCACCCCCGGCACATTGTCGGAACTGTCCCCGGCCAGCGCCTGTATCTCGATCACTTTTTCCGGGCCAACACCAAATTTCTCGAATACCTGATCCGGGCCGATATGGCGGTTTTTCATGCTGTCAAACATGTCGATTTTACCCCCGACCAACTGCATCAGATCCTTGTCGGACGAGACGATGGTCACAGAGAAACCCTGAGCTTCGGCACGGCGGGCATAGGTGGCAATGATGTCATCGGCTTCAAAGCCTTCCCTGTCAATGGCGGGAACGTTAAAGGCCGTGACCGCCTCATGGATAATGGGAAACTGGGGTACCAGGTCTTCCGGTGCCGGCGGACGATGGGCCTTGTAATCGGCATATATGTCATTGCGGAATGTCTTGCGCGCCCGGTCAAATATACAGGCCAGATGGCTGGGCCGCTCGGCATCATCAAGGTCTTTCAGCATCTTGAACAGCATATTGCAAAAGCCCAGTACCGCATTGATCGGTGTGCCGTCATGGCGGGTCATGGGCGGCAGGGCATGATAGGCGCGGAATATAAATCCCGACCCGTCTATGAGATAAAGATGCTTGGCACTTGCGCC
>NVTJ01000060.1 GCA_002401545.1 Alphaproteobacteria bacterium | reverse complement strand
GCAAGCCCGGAAACACACCGGGGAACTCCGGTAATTTCCAGTCTTTCCCCGGAAATTCGGGAACAAGTCGCCGCCACGTACCGGAACGAAAATTACATTTCCATATATTGCGCCGTGGTTTCCAGATATTTATTGGCCATGGCATCATCGGGCGTACGCAGGAAGGCCATGGCCTTCACATTACCGACCGGGATTTCATATTCGGTGAATTTAGCGGCTATCAGGTAAATTTCTTCTGTCGGTGTGGTGGCTTTCCAGCGATCTTCATGAAAATCACCTGTTTCGTGCTTTAAGCGCTCGCCCTGACTTACCGAACGCCAGTCTGCGGGCATTTTGACCGTGATGTCATAGGTGATCAAGGTATCTTTCACCGTTGGCACCCAATAGGTGGCCCCGGCCAGATAAACCCCGCGTTCCTCGATCAATCCCGGGGACTGGGAGAATCCACGGGCATATTCCTCATTCAACTGGATCACCGGGTTATTGATCATACCGGAAACCTTAAGGGTAAGCGTGGCCGGTTGACCGGATTTGATGCCGTGCAATTTATAATGGCTGACTTTTATGATGGTGTCTTTCTTGTCATTATCCCGGTCAATGCCGATGTCCTTTGCATTACGGCCTTTGGCGGTCTTTTCGAGTGTGACTGTCCCGGCGATTTTTTCCACGTTCAGGTCACTGTTGATCTGCAAGATCATACCATCTTTGGCCAGTGAGGCCGGGATAGTGATGGTATCCGTGGCATTCAACTGGTGAGTAGCAGGGTCCAGCGTGATGGTCATTTTATGATGAATGGTTTCCGCCGCATTTGCCATATTGGCAACAAAGATAAAAGCAAGAATGACTGTTATGGCCCTGAACATAATGATTTTCCTCGGAATTATTAAATTTTACCACAGTTTGTCGCACAGTTTTTTCGGATACAAGGCGCCGTTAATATATTAACCAGCAGATGGTCAATCATTGGGATGTCACCAGTTTTTTATAGGCGGCGGGGACGTTACGCAGAAGCAGGAAGGCCGGGATACAGAGGAACAAGGCCACATAGCTCATGCTTTCATTGATGCGCATTTCGTCACCAAGTATGAAATCTGTGACAAAGGGGACAGAGCTTGGCCCGATCAGCAGTCCTGTCATGCTGATGAACATATAATAGAAAGCCATGATCTGGGCGCGCATATTGGCCGGGGCAATGGCCATCAGGGTTGCCGGCCCGGCGGCGGTGGTCATGGTAAAGCCGAATATTGTGGCCTGATAGACCATAAAAGATGACAGTTGTGTGGGCATCAGGGGATAGGCAATGCACAGCGGCAACAGGATCATGATGCCCAGCCGCATGACATGCAAGGCGGAATCCGGGTTGCCCTTTTTGGTAAAACTGTCAATCAGAAAGCCTGTGCAGATAATACTGACCGGACCGATGGCCAGAATGCTGAATCCGGTATATTTCATATATTCTGCCGCTTCCCAGCCAAATATCCGGCTAAAGAAAGGCGCGTTCCAGATCGTGGTGTAATAGGCGCAGATTGTCATGATGCCGCCCATGGAAAAAATGCCCAGATAAACCGGACGTTGTTTCAGAATATGTTGCAGGGTATCCGTTATGCTGCCGGGTTGGGCATTATCAATCTGATTTCGGGCGGGTTCCCTGATCAGGAGGAACAGCAGGGCCATGAGCAGGCCGGCGGTTCCCAGCAGGACAAAGATAAGGTGCCACGGCTTTTCTATGCCGTATGAAGCGAGGGTGGTGAAATCAAAATCTTCAGCAAATTTCAACAGATAAGCCACCAGAAGGCTGCCAAAGCCGATGCCGATGGACAGGGCGCTGGAATAGAGCGCGATGGCCCGGCCCCGCTTTTCTTTGGGGAACATGTCGGTGATCATCGACATGGTACAGGGGCTTAAAGACGCTTCCCCGGCCCCGACCATCATGCGGGCCACGAAAAATCCGCCAAAACTGCGGACCAGACCACAGGCCGCCGTGGCCAGTGACCAGATGACAACCCCGGCGGCCACAATATTACGGCGATTCGAACGGTCCGCCAGCCAGGCGATGGGAATACCCATGGTGGCATAGAAAATGGCAAAAGCCGTGCCGCTGAGCAGCCCCATCTGAGTGTCAGTAAAATTAAAATCCGCCTTGATCGGTTCGATGAGCAACCCAAGGACGGAACGGTCAATATAGGAGAATATATAGGCCAGCGTCAGCAACAGTACCGTGAGCCAGGCCTTGACCGGCTTTGGATAGGATTCAGACATTCATACGTCCCTGATATATTATTATTTCTTATAAGCCAGCCCACCGACCGCATCGCCAGCGGCCCCATAAAAAACATTATAGCTGATGTCCTGCCAGATAGCTGCTTTATAGTAGGGGTCGGCTTCGAGCATGGCTTGTGCCACCTTCCGGTCGGCAGTTTTATAGATCAGGAGTGATCCCCGTACCGAATTGCCGTCCGGGCTGAAGATGGGACCTGCAACCAGTATATCCTCATATGTTTTTTCGATATGGGCAAGATGGGCTTCCAGTGTTTCCTTGCGTATTCGGGCAATTTCCGTGCCGGGTTTGTCCAAACAGGTGACGGCGGTGAATAACTGGTTTCTGGGGAAAGAATTTATCATAGTGATGTCTCCTTACGGTGTGGAATGCGTTTCGTCAAACTGATCTATGGTGAATACCTCGGCCTCATTGGTCATGAAGGACTGCTTGCGAAAAAACCGCAGATAGCCGCTTGGCCCCATGCGGGATGCCCCCAGGCCGCTGAGTTTGAAGGAATTTTTTTCGGCTTCATACATCAGGCTGGTGAGGGCGGCATCATTAATGCTGATGGCACCGGCTTCTATACGGCAGCCGACCTCTATGGCCTCTTGCGCCGTGGCGGCAAAAATACTGGCGCTCAGGCCAAATTTGCTGTCGTTGGCCATGGTGACGGCCTCATCCACATGATCAAAGGCGATGACCGGCAACAGTGGTCCGAATGTTTCTTCACTCATGATCAGCATGTCACCGGTAAGGCCGGTTATCACAGTTGGCGCGCACCATAGGCCGCCGTGATTTTCAATCTGGCCGCCGGTATGTATGGTGGCCCCTTTATCGCGGGCGTCTTTGATCTGTTCCGCGATGATATTTGCTTGTTTCTCAAAGATGATCGGACCCAGATGACCGCTATGAATATGGGGGGTGTTCAGGCGTATCTTTTTGGCCTTGGCAATTAATTTTTCGACAAATTTATCGTAAATGGGTCGGGCCACGTAAATGCGCTCAATGGACTGGCAGGCCTGACCGCTATTGACAATTGATCCCCGTAAGATGGCCGTAACCGCCCGCTCCACATCGGCATTTTCCAGCACAATCGCCGGGTCTTTACCTCCCAGTTCCAGAAAGGCCACAGAAAAATTATGCGCCGCTTGTTCCCCTACCATGCGCCCGGTGGGGACGCTGCCGGTGAAGCAGATGGCATCAACCTGATCAACAATCGCCTGACCTGTTTTCCCGTCACCGTCAACAACAGTCAATACGGATCTTAATTCAGGGACAGTGGCAATGATTTTGCGTAAGGGGACGGCGAATCGCGGGGTGATTTCGCTGGGTTTAATGATCACCGCCGCCCCGGCAATGAGGGCCGGGATGGCGTCTATGAGGGAAAGGGTAAGCGGGAAATTCCACGGGCTTATAACCCCGACCAGGGCATAAGGCCTTTTCTCAATGCTATAGGTGATAAAGGGGAGAGCTGTGGAACGGCCCTGCGCCGGGGCGCGGGCTTCCTTTGCAATCCTGACCCATCGGTCAATGCCGGGGGCGATAATATCCACTTCCATGATGGAAAGACCCTGACGGCCTGTATCCGTCACCAGAGCTTCTATCAGTTCTTTGCGGTCGTCTTTTATTGCCTCGCCAAAGGCAAGTAATATGCTGATGCGTTTATCAAGACCACAGGCCAGCCAGTTTTTCTGGGCCGTTCGCAACTGTTGACATGCTTGCTGTATGCCCGTTTTTCCGGTCGCGGTAAATTGATAATCCCTCAAACCGGTTCGCGGGTTCCGGACCTGAATTTCTCTGGCCTGAATTTCTCTGGCCTGAATTTCTTTGACCGGAGTTTTTTGCCCTGTCATAAATCCTCGACCCCTTCAATTAGCCGCACACGTACGGTCGAATTGCCCTGCCGCGCCGTCCTGATTTCACTGTAACGCTCACTGTTCCAAAAGGCCCGCGCCTGCTCCATTGAGGGCCATTTTGAAATGACCAGTCTGGTTTCATCGGGCCAGTCTCCTTCCAGACACTGGCTTTCTCCGGTTCCCCTTGCCACATATTCCCCGCCATATTCCGTCACCAGCTCTGCGGCGCGCACCACATAATGTCTGAAGCTTTCAGGATCACTTATTTCGGCGAGTATCACCATATATGCGGTCATTACAGTCCTTTATTTCGCGCTTAGCAAAGGCACTTCGTCAAGTACCCATCCCTTCTCTGTGCGGCGGCGTGGAGAGGGGACGGCGTGAACTATTCTGCCGCTGTCGCGTTCGTCGTTCATTTTTTGAATGTCAATGCGCCAGCCTTTTTTCTGATAATTTTTGAGGTGGCCGCGATATTTGATGATACAGCTGTCAGCGGGCATCATGAATTCTTTTGTGATGTCCCAGGGTGTCTGGCTTGGCTCCACTTCGTCCAGAATGTCAATATCCTGCTGGGCAACAATCAGATTGCGCTCGCGTAACCGCGCCCCCATCTCATCATCAAGTCCCGCATTGCGCATATTGACCAGAAACACCCGTGTCCGGTTTTCATCAATCGGCAGGTCATAGGAATATTGATGCATGAAGAATGTAGAGCTTGGATGAATTTTGGTCCAGAATTGTGACGGCCCAAAGGTGCCGGAACCGGCCCTTGTGGTTTGCTTGTCCCGGAATTCACCGTATTTCTGGTCAGGGGTGCCGCTGGATTCATAATCCGCCATGAAGCCCACGCCCCATTCTTCTTCAATCAGGTCCAGTTTTGGCACCTCATAATCTTCCCGGTCACCGGAAAATCCATGGGTCGGGTGAACATATTCATTATGAGCCGGGTCAATGGCATTTTCGATGGAACGCTGGTAACTGGTCTGCAGGTCATAGGTCTGGATATTGGCGGCCCAGCCTTCCTGGCCAAATTCAACCGCATCCAGCAGCGGCGGACGTTCTTCTTCCGGCAGGTCGCCGAGAAAAACAAAAATAATACCGTATTTTTCCTGAACCGGATAGGAGTCGATTTTGGCACGGGGGGGGATTTTTGCATCTTTGCCACGGGAAGGTATTTTTACACAATCCCCGTTTTTATCAAATTGCCAGCCGTGATAGGGGCATTGGATATTATTGCCCACCACTTTTCCGGGGGTGGAATCTCCCTGACAGGCCAGTGACCCGCCCCGGTGGATGCAGGTATTGCTCAGGCAATGTGCGCTCCCCTTCTCATCGCGGAAAAGGGCAAAATTACAGCCAAGCATCATCACTTTATGTGGCCGCTCGGTAAGTTCTTCGCTGAGACAGGCCGGATACCAGAAATTGATAAACATTAATCTTCCTTCCAAAATAATATTTTATACCACCGGATTTTGATCTAATTTTCCGCAGGCGCCAAATGGCAGTTGCCGGAATGGCCATATACTGGTCATAAAACGGTGATAGAATCCTGATCAGACGATATTCGGGTGACCATGAAGTGGTTGTGGCGGTAGAAATATTGTTTCGGCAATGGCGGTTGCTTTATATCTGTTGCTTTATTTTACTCTATTTATGAAAGATAAGAAATGATAAAAGAAGTGATACTTATGATAATGATGACCGGTGGTGAAGGGGCGGTTGATGCCTCTTTCATCGGGGTGGAGACATTAGGGGAATGTGAGGAAAGAGCCGCACGGGCCATTGCAGTGTTTCCGCAGGCGGGGATAAATTATAGGGGGCATCATTGTGTCTCCTCCGCCATAAAATTTGATGACTTCCTGCATAATCCTGAGCCGACGGGGCCAAAATATATTTTTGATCTGGCGTTTTCCCGGGACGGAAAGCAGTTGGTGGCTGCAAAATTATATGGGTCTTTAAAAGAATGTGAAGATACCGGGGCCAAAAATTGCGTCATTGCCTATCAGAATATTCAGCCATAGTCCCTATGGATATATGTCCTTGAAAGAACAGGGATTGGGGTTTATGGATAGGGGGTAAAAAAGCTGATCTCGCAGCTTGGTATAAGGTGTGTCATGACTTGTCCATAACAGGGAACCATATATGAGAGTTTTATTTTTTATTATTCTTCTGGATATTTCCGGCTTTGGAATTTTATTGCCTACGGTGATGTTTGTCCTGCAGAATATGGGTGCCGGTCCAGGCTATGCAACCCTGATTGTTGCCATGTATTCCATTGGGCAATTTGTTGCCGGTCCTCTTTGGGGTCAGTTGTCTGACCGAATTGGCCGCAAGCCGGTATTGTTGATTTCCATGGCCGGGGCTTTTTTTGCCTATCTGTTGATGATCGTGGCCAAAACACCTGAGATGATATTGGTATCACGCCTGCTTGCCGGTTTTATGGCCGGGAATATTGCCACGGCCTATGCCGCTGTTGCTGACCTGACCCCGCCGGAAAACAGGGCGAAAGGCATGGGCGTTCTGGGGGCGGCCTTTGGTCTGGGATTTGTCATTGGTCCGGCTATCGGCGGGTTTTTAGGCGGCGCGACACCGGAAACCGCATCGATTTATTATCCCTCCATTGCCTCGGCCGTCATGGTGGCGCTGGCCATGCTGGCGACCATTTTCTTTTTTAAGGAGACTTTGAGCAAAGAGCATCGGGATGAGATGAAATCCAGAATCCGGTTGAGCCGCCTTGAAGCCCTGAGAAAGGTGGTTCTGCATCCTGTCATGACGCGCTTTTGTATCTTTATTTTTATGGTGTCCCTGACCGCCGCCCTGATGGAGCCGGTATTGCCGTTGCTGGTGGGCAACCGCTATGGCTGGGGTCCGTTGAATATGGGGTATATTTTTATTGTTGTCGGCTTGGTCATTGCCACGGTACAGGGCGGTCTGGTGGGCCGGCTCGCCAAGACGTTTGGTGAGAAGAATATGGTAAAAATATCTTTGAGTCTGCTGATTTTCGGGCTTTTGCTTATTATCTATACACCGGTTCCTTACGGGGTTGTGCTGGGGTTATGCTGTACCGGGGTGGGAACCACTTTGTTCACGACGGGGATGAGTGCGCTGGTGTCACACCGGGCGGCACCGACGGAGCGGGGTCTTGTGATGGGGGTGGTGCAGTCAATGCAGTCTTTTGGTCGTTCGGTCGGTCCTCTTTTTGCCGGTAGCCTGTTTGCCTATTGGGAAGCTCTGCCCTATCTTGCGGGGGTGGGCCTTATGGTGGTTGCCCTTGGCTGGATGGTCATGCTGACGCGGTCGGTGACGATTGAGGATGCTAGTGTCAGGGAAGCCGCGTAATTATCTCATTATTATCTCATTATTATCTCAGGGGCTGGATTTTTCCATAGATCAGGGAACGCCATATCCATTCAAACGACCCAAACCTGTATCGGTTAAGCCGTGTAGGTAACTTCTGCGGCGTGCGGCGACCACATCATGGTCAGTTATGGTAATATGTCGGGGGAACGCATGACTCTTGCTTTCAATGCGTATAATTTAAAGTGCAAATAAAAATCTGTCGCATATAAACAGGATAATTCTTAAAGACGGTAAAAATGATCATAAGAAAAAACGATTTATTTAAAAAAATATTAAAATGGGTGCTTCCGTTGCTGGTCATAGGGGCGGGGCTAGTTATCAGCAGCGCGATCCGTAATTCCCGTCCCGTTGTGGCAACCACCACTGCCCTGAAAACCATGACCACAATCAGGGGAATTGTGGCGAAAAGAACATCCTTTCGGCCGGTCATTCATGCTCAGGGTACCGTTAAAGCCAAGCAGCAGATAGATCTGGTGCCGGAGATCGCGGGCAAGGTCATATGGATTTCCCCGAATTTTGCCGAAGGCGGCCTGTTCAGAGAAGGCGAAACGCTCCTGCGTGTTGACCCCCGAAATTATGAGTTTGCGGTTGCCCGCACGCGGGCCAGTGTTGCCGATGCCCGTAATCTGCTTGTCCTTGAGCAGGCCGAGGCGGAACTGGCCAGAACCGAATGGGAGGAACTGGGCGGAGGGGAGGCATCGGCGCTGGTATTGCGGGAGCCACAGATGGAAAGTGCGCGGGCGAAACTGGCTTCTGCCGAAGCAGATCTGGACCGGGCATTGCTGGACCTTGAACGGACCATTCTCAAGGCGCCTTTTGATGGCCGCATCGAAGAAAAGAAGACTGATATTGGTCAATATGTTTCGCTGGGCAATAATCTTGCCGTGCTTTATTCCACAGATATTGCAGAAATTCTGTTGCCCCTGACGGATGGGGAATTGGGCAAACTCGATTTGCAGTTTGTCTATGCTGGTGAAAAGTCGGTGCAAAAGGTGGTGGAGGTCAGGTTATTTGCTTCTGTTGGTGGAAAACGCAGAAGCTGGCGGGGCAATATTGTCAGGGTGGCGGGAACCGTGGATCTGAATAGCCGTATGTTGAGTGTCATTGTTGAAGTGGAAAACCCCTACCGGGTTCAGGACGGCGGGGCACCACTGCTGAATGGGCTTTTTGTCGAGGTGGAGATACCGGGCAAGGAAATGCAGGATGTTTTCATGCTGCCAAGGTCGGCGCTGCATAACCAGACCCAGGTCGTTCTTGTTGATGAGGATGACCGGCTGAGGTCACGGGACATAGATATCATTCACTCAACGCCGCAACAGATTATTGTCCGGGGTCTGCGTGATGGCGACCGGGTTAATACATCTCCCCTTGAGATTCTGATTGAAGGGATAAAGGTAAAATGGAGCCTAGAGGCTATTCAGGAGGATAACCCATGAAGGGCCTGATAAACTGGTTTGCCAGTAATCCTGTCGCCGCTAATTTAATGATGTTTGCCATTATTTTTGGTGGTTTCATGAGCCTGTCCACTCTGAACCGTGAGATTATGCCGTCAATGCCGGCAAAATTTATTGAGGTGTCTGTGGTTTATCTCGGCGCTGATCCGGTGGAGGTGGAAGACCGCATATCCATTCGTGTTGAAGAAGCCATTCGTGAGATAGAGGGCATCATCAATATCAATTCCATTGCCACACAGGGGCGCGGGGTTATTCAGGCAGAAATCGCGGTCGGTTATGATTTGCAAAAGGTTCTTAACGAGATAAAGATACAGGTAGACGCCATCAATACCTTTCCCCAGGAAGGTGAGCGGCCAAGTGTCAGGGTGATCAAATTCAAGGAACGTGTTATTCAGGTGGCGGTGCTGGCGGACACGGATGAGAAATCGCTGAAAGTCATTGCCCAGAGGGTGCGCGACGATCTGGCGGCCCTGCCCGGCGTTGATTTTGCTGACATGAAAGGTGATCGGCCTTATGAGATGGCTCTCGAAGTTTCCGAAGTGGCCCTCAGACGTTATGGTCTGACATTTGATGCCGTGGTTGAGGCGGTGCGCCAGTCCTCCCTGAATATGCCCGCAGGAACCATCAGGGCCAGAGCTGGGGACATGACGCTCAGGACCAAGTCACAGGCCTATAATGCCCATGATTTCCAGAATATCACGCTTTTGAAACAACTGGACGGAACCAAGGTGCTTCTGGGGGATGTGGCTCAGGTGATCGATGGCTTTGAAGAGGATCTGGTGCTGGCCCGGTTTAACAATAAACCGGCAATTCTTATTGATGTCCGGGTGACAACGGCACCTGATGTGGTCGCTGTCACAAAAGAGGTTCGGGATTATATAGCCGGTAGTGGCGCCTTCCTGCCGGACGGGGTTACTCTCGTATCCTGGCTGGATTTGTCCTTTACCTTCAAGGGACGGGTCAATATTCTGTTATCAAGCGGCATCTATGGTCTGATACTTGTTTTTTCCCTGTTGATGCTGTTTCTGCGGCCTGCTATCGCCTTTTGGGTTTGCGGCGGCATTATCACCTCTTTCATGGGGGCCTTGTGGCTATTGCCCCTGATGGAGGTATCGCTGAATATGCTCACTCTTTTTGCTTTCATTCTGGTGCTGGGTATTGTTGTTGATGATGCGATCATCATCGGGGAGAGCGTGCATACCAGTCAGGAAGGTGGCATGAAGGGGCTGGAGGCCGCCACTTATGGCGCGACGAACGTTTCAAAACCCGTTATGTTTGCCGCCTTGACAACCATGGTTGCCTTTTCTCCCATATTATTTCTCGATGGCCTTGCCGCTGCGGTGATGAAACCCCTGCCGATTGTGGTTATTCTGGCCCTGACATTTTCCCTGATTGAAGCCTTTTTTATTTTACCGTCGCATTTGGCTCATATGAAACCGCCCGGTGAAGCAAAAGGCATCATCACCCGGGGTTTGCGGAAAATTCGTCGGGCGGTCTCCGGGCTGTTAAAGAAATTAATTGTCACATATTATATGCCTTTTCTCAAGAAATCCCTGAGCCGGCGCTATGTGACTTTGTCGGCGTTTGTCGCGTTTTGGATGATATTATTTTCTTTTGTTCAGGGGGGCTGGGTGCGGCAGGATTTCTTCCCGGTCATCCCCGGTGACTATATTATCGCCGACCTGACCCTGACCGATGGTATCTCCTTTGACCGGGCAACAAAGGTCATGAGGCAGGTTGAGAAAGCCGCGACACTATTATCACAGGCTGATTTTGAGGGCGCGGAGGAACATGAAAAAAACCCGGTAAAAAATATACAGACCTTTGTTCAGGGCAATAAAGTACAGGTTTTCATTGATCTTTTGGCGGTGGAAGACAGGTCGGTGGATATTGCTGAGATTTCCCGGCGCTGGCGCCAGTTTATCGGCGATATACCTGACGCCAAACAATTTGACTTGCGCTATCAGATCAGGTCCCGGAACAAGCCGTTGAATTTTGTTCTGGCCAGCAACAACAGACGGACGCTGGAGGCGGCAACGAAGGATTTGGCGGCGGAACTGGCAAAATTTGCCGGGGTGTCGGATATCGGCGACACCCTGCGTTCCGCCCGGCAGGAGATGGTCATTGACCTGAAAGATGAGGCGGAAATCATGGGGGTTACGACCCGTGACCTGGCCCGTCAGGTGCGGCAGGGGTTTTTCGGTGAGGAAGTTCAGCGTATCCCGCGCGGTAAAGATGATGTGAAGGTTATGGTTCGTTATCCGCTGGCTTTGCGGCAGTCACTGGAAACCCTGAAATCCATGCGGATCAGGACATCCACCGGTGAACAGGTTCCTTTTGAGACGGTTGCGGACATACATTTTGAACAGGGGGCCACAGAAATCCGGCGCCTGAACCGACGGCGTGTTGTGGAAGTAACCGGTGATGTTGACAAGCAGATAACAAATGCCCAGGAAGTGATCCGCAAGGTTGAACAGAATATCATTCCGGCCTTGCAGGCGAAATATCCTGATCTGGAATTTCTTCTTGAGGGGGATCAAAAAGAGGTTAAAACATTTCAGGCCGGGCTTCTGCGCAATACGGCGATGGCTTTTCTGGCGATTTATGCCCTGATTGCGGTGGCTTTCAAGTCCTATTCCCAGCCCTTGCTGGTGATGACGGCAATTCCGTTTGGTTATCTGGGGTCCATATTGGGCCATATGGTTTTTGATCTGCCGTTTTCAATGTTCTCGTTTCTCGGGGTTGTGGCGACGGCGGGGGTTGTGGTCAATGATAATCTGGTGCTCATTGATTATATCAATCAAATGGTCGCCAGAGGCGAAAAGACCATTGATGCGGTCATCAAGGCCGCCGCCAGCCGGTTCCGCCCCATATTGCTGACCACGCTTACAACTTTCATTGGCCTGATGCCGATCATATCGGAAGAAAGCAAACAGGCGCAATTTCTGATACCCATGGCGGTATCTCTGGCTTTTGGTGTTGCGCTGTCTTCGTTTGTCACATTGATTCTGGTGCCAAATCTCTATGTGATGCTGGCAAATTTCAAGGTCCGGGTTAAAAATAAGATTTCCCGCAAACCTCTTAAGAGTGATTTGATGTAACGGATAATATGCTGTCGTTATATGATATGGTCTGCGGCGGCCAGTTCTTCTTCCATCTGATCCCGGATTTTTATCAGGGTGGGCAAATATCTTTCTTTCAGTTCTGTCGTGGTCATGGCAACGGAGAAATAACGCATGGCAACGGCGGCGAGAAACTGGTTGTTTCGCATAATGGGCAAGGCGATGGTATTTGTCTTGCCCGGTTCTTTGGTTCTGGGCGAGCGGATATTTATGGCAAAACCATTTTTCCGGGTTGTTTCGATGAGCTTTTCAATGGTGCCCGGGCTGTTGGCCAGCATGTTGGTCTCATCCGGTTTTTCATGGGCCAGGGCGGAAAGGACAATCTCCCGCTCTGTTATGCTGCAGTAAGACAGATAGACATGGCCTGATGCGGTTGAAAGAATGGGCAGCCTCAGACCCTCGCTATAATAATCAAGGGACAGGGGGCTGTCGGAATCCGTGGTGAAACGCAAAGACATGCGCACATTGCGCGGGGACATGATGGAAACCGGCCAGATAACAATTTTGGATAATTCAATGGTCAGGGGCTTTACAATTTCGCTAAGCCAGGCATCCTCATTAAAACCAGATGCCAGGTTTCGCACGCGAATGGTCAGCCGGTAACGGCCTTTTTTATCACCGCGCCGCAAATAACCAAAAGATACCAGATTTTCAAGAATACGGAAAGTTGTGGTCCGGGGAAGCCCGATCTCGCGGGCCATTTCAGCAACCGTCATTGCCTTGCGACTATTGAGAATCTCCAACGCCATTAATCCGCGRCGCAATGARCGAATACTATGCATATCAGTCTCCCTATGGGCACTCTTTACAAGTATAAGCGGATTTTATGGAAAATTAAACCTATTTATGACCACTTAGTGGTCAGCCCGTCCTTCTGAAGCTGTCCGGGCTTGATTGCCGGGGGTATCATGGACAAAATCAGGTTTGGGATAGCCATATTCAGGAGCATTCTTATGTCAACAAATGATACCACGCGCCTTACACCGGAGTGCATAATGCCGGTTTCGCTCGAAGCCGGGGATATTTGCATTGCGGCAAGCTATTCGGTTGGCGAGCCTGATATCCGGCGTAATTCCGGTGCAGGCCGTGTTCTGGTTTATGATCGGAATTTAAATCTGAAGGGGGCGTTATGGACCGATGAGGAGGGGCTGATTATCGGGCTGGAATATTGCCGGACGTCAAAGACGCTGTTTGTCAGTGATGTGAGCAGCCAGACAGTCAAACGTTTTTCGCTGAATGGGGCCATGTTGCCGTCCTTTGCGGCGATGCAGGGCAAGCCCTTTGGCGTTATCGCGGCGATGGCGGATGGTTCAATCGTCATTGGCGAGCATATAAAGGGCGATAAATTCCCTTTCATTGGCGGGGGAGAAATTTACCAGTTTGATGGCGAAGGTGTTTTGCAGCATCATTTTGCCGCCGCGCATGACCCGGGAAAATTCGGCTTTCACGGGGTGACAAGCATGGTGTTGGCAGCAGATAAGACGGCACTGTATATCTCCGAAACCGGCAGGCGCGTGATGCAATATGATCTGGCGAATGACCGGCAGTTGGAGGATCTTTTTGTCTTGGCCGACGACGAGGAAAAATCCACAGCGGGTATCGCCCTGACCCCTGACGGAAATATTTTAATGGCGACGGTATATGGCGTCAGTCTTTTCTCATCCACAGGTGACCTGCTCAGGGAATATGATATTCCCAAAGAAAAAGGCTGGTCTGCGATTCGGATATCGCAGGACGGAACGGTATTTTTTGTGGCAAATTTCTTCACCGGGCGACTGGAAAAAAGATCTCTTGAAACCGGTGAAATCATCGCGGCGACCGATACCAGTCTGATTTACCGTCTGGCGTCCATCGCCGAAATTTCATAATGGGCGGCGATACAGTCACTAATCTGTTGCGCCGAACCAGCTTCATTGTGAGCGATGTGGAGGCGACGGCAAGTTTTTATCAGCGGATATTTGGCTGGGCACGTTTTTATGATCATGAAACCCCGGTTGACAGGCGATTCCCTCCCTGCGCCCCTGATCAGACCATAGGTAAAATCATTATTTTAAAGGTGGATGACCCCTTCATTGGTATGATCGGCTTTATGGAATATCAGGGTTTTACCCCGCAGAACCGCATCCGTGCGGACAGGAAAACTCTGGGCATCGGGGATGCCATCCTGATCGTGGAAAGCAGGAATATTCAGGATGTCCACTGTAAGGCCAGAGATCTGGGCGCGAATATTGTGACAGAACCTGTTGAATGGACAGTAAAAGACCATTCAGGGCAGGGCGTTATCAGATTATCATCATTTTCGTTCTTTGACCTGAATGGCATTTATGTGGAAGTGAATACCAGACTTTCAGATTAGGAAACTTTCTGACCTTTAGCTGGAATTTCAGAACTTATAACTAATAATAATTATTATTTGCATAAATAACAAAAGTAATCTATGTTTTTTGATTAAGCCGCTGTTTGACCAGTATGTGGTCGCCTTGTCAAGATGGGCTGTTCAGCACAGATATATTATATTACTATATCATTAGGGCTTTAGTATTAACATTTAAATAAGAAAACCAAGGGGACGGAAAAATATGTCAGATATTCTGGTTAAGCAGGATGGCAGCTACGATACGGTACCATTGAAAAAGGATGATATCACCATCATGGCGGTACAGTCGCGGGTTGTTCCGGTGACGGTTGAAAATGCAACACAGATGAAACGTGATAACCTTGATCATATGCTGGATCTCATTGATGCGGCGGCCACCTGGATGGGGCCAAAGGATTTGATCCAGTTTCATGAATTTCCCATCACAGGTTTTTCTTTTCTGTGGAACCGGGAAGATTTGCTTAAAGTGGCTATTGAAATTCCCGGTATTGAGACAGAGGCCGTGGCGGCGCGCGCCAAACGTTATGGCTGTTATATTGTTTTTGGATCCTATGCCATTGATCCGGACTGGCCCCGGCATGTGTTGTCCATAACCACGATTATCGGGCCGGATGGCTCGATCATTGATAAACATTGGAAGCTGCGTAATATCAAGGGTGTATTTGCGGGGTTTGAGGTGATCACCACGACGATCTTTGATGTTCTGGATCAATATACCGAAATGTATGGTCGGGATGCGGTGATCCCGGTCACCCGCACAGATATTGGTAATCTGGCCACTACCGCGACCCAGTATGAGCCGGAACTTATCCGGGCTTTTGCCCTGAAGGGAACGGAAATAATGCTGCGTTCAGCCACCAGTGGCGCGGACCCCATCGATGTCCGTGCCGGCGCCATGCATAACGATATGTATACCACTCTGGTGAATAATTCGATCAGTCATAATTCAGGGCCGTTTTTTGAGGATGTCCGTTCGGGCGGCACCGCCATTTACGGGCCAAAGGGGGAAGAACTGGATATTGCGAATTCGGTTAATGAAACCGGGGTCATGGCTCGTATTCCCATTGCCAGCTTTCGCAAAAACAGGCGTCTTCCGCGTATTCATCCAAGTCTTTACGCTGATCTTTATGGTGCGTATCAGGAGGCCTATCCGCCAAATCTGATGTCGAGCGATTTGCCCAATGACGGTTTTTCTGCGGCAAAGTTTCTAAAAGACAAAAGTCGTTGGGGTTGAATTTGTGAATGAAATAATTGATCACGAAAAAATTACATCCACACTACAGGCGTTTCTAGGAAAGTCCCATGGACATTTCATTGACGGCAAATGGATTGATGGCGGGACGGACAAGACCATCCCGGTGATTAATCCGGCGACAGGCGGCGTCATTTCAGCCATACAAAACGGCGGTGCGGATGAAGTGGATCTGGCCGTCGGGGCGGCCCGGCGGGCTTTTGATTCCGGTATCTGGTCAAGAATGCTTCCGGCAGAGCGGGCGCGGATTCTGTTTAAGCTGGCCGATTTGATTGAGGCGCACGCTGGCCAGATAAGTCAGCTTGAGGCGCTTGATATTGGGGTTTCCCGCCATATGATGCAGACCATCGGGGTGAAGCTCGCGGCGAACCAGTTGAGATATTACGCCGGTTGGGTGACCAAGATAAATGGCGAGACCATTACCAACAGCCGGCCCAGAGCCGAGGGCAGGGAGTTCCTGACCTATACCGAGAAGGAGCCTGTCGGCGTTGTTGGTCAGATTATACCGTGGAATTTCCCCTTTGCCATGGCGGTGCAGAAGATAGCCCCGGCGCTGGCGGCGGGATGCGTGGTTATTCTGAAACCGGCGGAGGATGCGCCGCTTTCCACATCATATCTCGCTGACCTTGCG
>NVTJ01000059.1 GCA_002401545.1 Alphaproteobacteria bacterium | reverse complement strand
TTAAAAAAATTAAAAATAATATTAATATTCTAAATTTATGTCATAAATCAAGAGTAAATACCGGTTTTTTTTGTTAAATTGAATAAATTTACAGAAAAATTTTATGATACAAAAGGGCTGTTTTTTTTATAACTTATCAGTAATATAATATCCCTAACCTATTATAATTACTTTATTTTTCCACATACAATAATGCTGTTCTATTGCGCCGCACTATATAAAGATGTTGTCAAGCACAATTTTTTTTTAATTTGGTCTAAAGTGGGCCTTGTAAAACATACAGAAATTAGGATAGTGTGCACACAGTCCAGTTATCCGGATTCTGTTTTGGATATGGGATTGGGACGAATAGGGAGTTCAGATACCCAAATACAACGATAATAAGCTCTGGTAATCAGGGAATGTATTTGGGTGATGACAAAATTTAAAGTACTGATGTACGGCAAGGGGAATGACTTGATGGTGAATACCGGTTTAAATATGAAGTTTTTTTTCTTTATATGCATGCATTGTGTTCATTGTTATATTTCAAAAATATCCCTTCGTTCATTATTCGCCATTTTGGATGGTATAAACTTTAACAACTCAATAAAAGCTGTAGGAAGAAGAATGATAAAGCATCGCGTTAGAACTGTGGTTCTTTCCGCCGTTGCTGCCACCTCCCTTGTATGGGGCGCAGGCAGTGCGGGTGCAACTGATTTGAAACAGGTTCTTGAAGTAGGAATAAAAGCAAATCTGGTGGCACAACAATCACAAGAAAAAATCAATAACATTGTTGATCAAACCGATAAAATTATTGGTGATTACAAGGCCGTTCTGAGAACAATTGAAGGATTGCGCATTTATAATGCGCAACTCCAGCGTCAAATTGATCTTCAGGTCGTTGAAATGAATAAGCTGACCACATCCATCAAGGGGGTGACTTATGTTAAACGTCAAATCACACCTCTGATGATGAAAATGGTTGATGCATTGGGCGAGTTCATTGAAAAAGACCTCCCCATCAAAAGGGAAGAGCGTATCGCGGGCATTGAACGCCTGAGAGAATTGATGGACAATCCAAATGTGGATGCTTCCGAGAAATTCCGCAGTGTGTTTGAGCTGTATCAGATCGAGAGTGAATATGGTCGTGCGGTTCAGGCCTATACCGATAAAGTAATGGTTGGTGGTAATGAGTTGGAAGTTGATATGCTTCATATTGGTCGTGTCGCGCTGGTTTACCAAAGCCGCGATGGTGTGCAGAGCGGTATGTGGGACCAGGCCGCCCAGGAATGGGTCGAGCTTGATGAATCTTATCGCAAGCCCATCAAACAGGCTCTGGCTGTGGCGCAGAAAAAAGCCGCTGCCGATACTCTGTTGAGACTGCCACTCACCGCACCAATTGCTGGTAAAATGGAGACAGCGAAATGAGAAAATTAGCAAGTATTATTATTGCTGTTGCAATTGCGGGACTGTCTTCTTCAGCCTTCGCACAATCGGCTCCACAAGCTAAAAACCTTGATGAGCTTTTGGAAATGGTGAAGCAGGGGGCTTACAAGGAAAGCCAGGAAAACAAGCGCCGCGAAAGAGAATTCGTTCAGCAAAAATCCAAGCAGAAGTCCTTGTTGGCGGGTGCCCGCAGCACACAGAGGAAAGAAGAGCGCCGCTCTGATCGTCTGGAAGCGGAATTTAAGGCAAATGACGAAAAAATTGCCAAGCTGGAAGAAGAGCTTTCCCATGAACTTGGGGCCTTGAAAGAACTCTTCGGTGTTTTGCAGCAGGTATCCGGTGACACCAAGGCGGTGTTCCATGATTCGATTATTTCCGCACAGTTCCCGGGTCGGGAAGTCTATCTGAACGAGCTGATTGCAAAAGCGTCCAGTTCCGAACTGCCGACCATCGACGAAATTGCACGTCTGTGGTATGAAGTTCAGCGGGAAATGACGGAATCAGGCAAGATTGTAAAATTCAATGTTGATGTTCAGTATCCTAACGGTGAAATTACCCAGAGAGAGGTGGTTCGTATCGGAACCTTCAATCTGATTTCTGATGGTAAATATCTGGAATGGCGTACGAAATATCAAAATATTGCCGAACTTCCCCGTCAGCCAAAGCAACGCTTTCTGGAAACTGCTGAAGGCCTTCAGGGAGCATCGTCTGGCTATACTGCCTTTGCCCTTGATGTATCACGCGGAGCTATTCTCAGTCTGTTGATTCAGGATCCTAGCCTTCTTGAGCGCATTGATCAGGGTGGTATTATCGGTTACATCATTATCTATGGTCTGGGTCCGCTCAGCTTGCTGCTGATCCTGGGGTCCGGTCTGGCGCTTGCGGTTACACGCGGTAAAGTAAAAGCGCAAATCCGTAGCGATGAGGTTAGTGAAGACAACCCGCTGGGGCGTGTCTTAAGTGTTTATGACAACAACAAAACCGTTGATGTCGAAACGCTGGAGCTGAAACTTGATGAAGCAATTCTGAAAGAAATTCCCGCTCTTGAACGCTTCCTGACCATGATCAAGGTGATCGCCGCGATTTCCCCTCTTATGGGTCTTCTGGGTACGGTTACCGGCATGATCAATACCTTCCAGGCAATGACATTGTTTGGTACCGGTGATCCGAAGCTGATGGCTGGTGGTATTTCACAGGCGCTTGTAACGACTGTTCTGGGTATTGTTGTTGCCCTGCCTACTTTGTTCCTGCACTCAATTGTTGCCGGATGGAGCAAGGGTATTATCCATACTCTGGAAGAGCAGAGCGCCGGGATTATCGCCGTCCATGCGGAACAGGGTCATAAAGGAGCCTGATCATGTATGAGCTAATAGGTTTGTTTGAAAATGTTCGTGATTTCATGGAAAAGGGGGGGCCTGTCCTGAATGCGATTTTCATCACTATCTTTGTGCTCTGGGCTTTGGTGTTCGAACGGATAATGTATTTCAAAACCGGACATCGTAAACAAGTGAATGAGGTTATGGCTACCTGGGAGGCCCGCCCTGAGCGGACCTCCTGGTATGCCCGCCAAATTCGCGTAGCCATGATCAGTCAGGTAACCATGGATCTGAGAAGTAACTTGTCTTTGATAAGGACATTGGTGGCGATTTGCCCATTGATGGGACTTCTCGGAACGGTATGGGGTATGATTGAGGTTTTCGACGTAATGGCAATTTTGGGCAGTAGTAACGTTAAAGCCATGGCGGCTGGCGTTTCCAGAGCCACTATTCCGACAATGGCGGGCATGGTGGGCGCACTTTCAGGTGTGTTCGCCGCGTCCTACCTTGAAGGCCGGATGAATAAAGAAGCCGAATTGCTTGAAGACCATTTAACAAAAGATCATTGAGAGATTAAATATGCGTAAACACGGTTCAAGAGAAAATGATGATGCCGAAATTGATATGACACCGATGCTTGACATCGTGTTTATCATGCTCATCTTCTTCATTGTTACCTCTTCCTTTCTCAAGGAAGCGGGTATCGAAATTAACCGCCCGGATGCTTCCACTTCGGTGAAAGCGGATAAGGCGAACATCATGATTGCGGTGACAGATAAAAACGAAGTCTGGATGGAAAAGCGCCGGGTTGATATCCGCGCTGTCCGGGCCAATGTTGAGCGTCTGCGGGCGGAAAATCCGGAAGGTTCAGTGGTTATTCAGGCTGATGTGGATTCCAAGTCCGGCGTTGTGATGGAGGTTGTCGATGCGGTTCGCAAGGCAAATGTTACTGACTATATAGTGGCGACAAAAGAAAAATGATTGTACGTTATACACTTTCAGCCATATTCGCTATTCTGATCACCTTTACCCTGTTTTGGGGGATGCAGTATCTTATTGCCACCGGCAATAATCCACTGGAGGGTAAAATTGAAGGTCGCAAGGTGGAGATTGGTGAAGTACGGCAAGCTCAGGATGCTGAGCAGGTGATCCGTAAACCCGACAAGCCCGAGGACGATACGCCCCCGGAAACGTTAGACATGGACATAGATACCAACGTTGACAGTGTCAGCACGGGTATTGAAATTGGCATGGCGCCTGTTCAGGCCGTTGTCAGTGTTGGCGGGACAGGTGGTTTTGCCGCCAGTGACGGGGATTATCTGCCCATCGTGAAAGTGGCGCCTATCTATCCGCGCCGAGCACAGGAACGCGGTCTTTCCGGATATGTGATTGTGGAATTCACAGTGACAAGGCTGGGGACGGTTGTTGACGTCAAGGTTGTTGAGACCACAAATTCGGTATTTAACCGTGCGGCGGTCAAGGCAGCGGCCAAGTTTAAATACAAACCAAAGGTGGTTGATGGCGAACCCATAGATGTTGCTGGTGTATTGCATAAAATCACTTTTGAGATGGAAGATAAATAGAGGCGACGACGTATGATTAAATTTACCAGACTTGCGAAGACCCTCGTATCTGGGGCGGCACTTTGTGCCATTGTGGCTGCCGCTTCCCTGACTGTGGTTATGTCCGGCCTTTCGGATCAGGCATTTGCCGCCGCGACCGATAAGGACAAGCGAAAATATGAAGACCGGAAAACCCGCCGGACTCCGGCCCTGAAGGAAAAAGTCTACAAAGTTCTTGGTAAGGCCCAGGAACAGGCAGACCTGAATGATTATCCTGCAGCCTTGCAGGTTCTGCAAGATGGTCTGGGCTATAAGCTTGAAAAACTCAATAGCTATGAGCGGGCGCAATATTATAATTTCCGGGGTTTCCTGTTTTACAGTCAGGAGAAATACAACGAGGCGCTAAGGGCTTATGAGAATGTGCTGCGGCAGGAAAATCTTCCGGCTGCCATGGAAGACACCACGGTTTATACCATGGCCCAGCTTTACTTCATCAAGGAGGATTACAATAATTCCATCAGAATGATGTTGCGCTGGCTTGAGTATCAACCGACACCAACGGCGCAACCCCTGATACTTTTGGGGCAGGCATATTATTCACTTGGGACAGTGGACGGGATTTCTGAGGCTACCGCTGCCGCAGAGTTTAAAAAAGGTATTCCTTATATTCTGAAAGCCATTGATCTTTATGTGGCCTCAGGGAAGGAACCAAAGGAAAACTGGTATCTTCTGCTTCGGGTTATGTATTTCGAGATGAAGGAAAATCAGAAGGTTATTGATATTCTGGAGCTTCTGGTTAACAAGTGGCCTAAAAAGGAATATTGGTTACAGCTTGCTGGCATGTACGGCGAAATGGGCAGCGATGCCACATCAGAAAAAGTCAGGGATGTGCTGGAGAAGAAGCAACTGGCCACATATGAAACCGCCTATCGTCAGGGTTTTCTTGCCAAAGGCAGTGAACTAGTCAATATGTCGCAACTTTATATGTATCATGAGGCACCCTACTGGGCATCTGTCGTTCTGGAAAAGGGTATGAAAGACGGGATAATAGAAAAAAACAAGAAAAACTATGAAAATCTTGCCCAGGCCCGGATTAACGCTCAGGATATGAGACAGTCTCTGGAACCCTTGCGTGTTGCTGCGGAATTGTCCAAAGACGGCGAACTTTATAAAAAACTGGGTCAGGTCTATATGCAGCTTGATGATTACAAGAATGGAGCCAAATATTTAGGTATGGCTCTGGACAAAGGTGGTCTGAAACGGCAAGATTCTGTCGCGGTATACCGGGGTATGTGTTTTTTCAATACAGGCCAGCTGACGAATGCCAAGAAGGCATTTGAGTTGGCTGTTAAAGACAAGCGAAGCCGGAAGCAGGCCCGTAAATGGATTTCCTATCTTACCAGAGAAAAAAAACGTCTGAAGCAGATCAAGGAATTCCTCAGTTAATACTSTGGACTGGAATGACTGTTTTTAAGAAAGTGTATTCAGAAATTTAATGCGAAAACAGGACGGTAATATTACCGTCCTGTTTTTCTATGGGCCTTGTGTGTGTTTTTATAATACACTAGGATCATGACTTATTAATTTGACTCAATTTGGCTGTTATCCTGTGGTGGGGTCCTGTTTCCTGATCGGATGATTTTGAGTGACCGCGAAGTTTTGGATGAATTGGGATAGTTTATGACGTTACTAACACATATATTGATTACGGCGACATATGCTGTGGTTGCGGCGTTTATTGCTTTTGTCCTTCCTGGTGTATTCGGCGGTTTTGAGGCCACAATGGCGTTAATTTCCGGGGCGGTTTTCTTCATGGTTGGCCTGCAACTTCACACCATGTACATCTGGAAATTTGGCAAGCAGGACACAGTTAACCGCCTGCTTGCGCTACATCAGGATTATCAGGTCACGATTGACAGGGTTGAGGAGAGCAAGGCGGAACTGGATGACCTGCGGGAAAAAATATACAAGGTGGACAGTCGGCAGAATACAGAAATTATTTCGGAGATGCATGTTTTGCAGACCCTGCTTGGGCAGGTGATAGAGAAATCGGGCAAGTCACTGGAACAAAGGACCCGTATTACCGGGACAGCGGGCGGTGAGGATGAATCTGAAAAGCAGCGACGACAACAGAATCTGAAGCAGACGGAACGTAGTGATGGCGAGGTGTTGAATATCATGCATCACGCGCTGGAAGGTAACAGGGTTGATCTTTACCTTCAGCCCGTTGTGGCCCTTCCTTCCCGGCGGATTATTCATTATGAGTGCTATAGCCGTGTTCGTGATGAAGAGGACAATGTGATTTTTCCATCGCAATATCTCAAACTTGCCGAAGACAGTGGATTGGTTGGGACATTGGATAACCTGTTGCTGTTTCGCTGTATTCAGGTCATCCGCCGTTTGGGCCCCCGGCGGCCGGGTCTTCGTTTCTTCTGCAATATTTCTTCGGTCTCTCTGAATGACAAGGAATTTTTTCCGCAATTCATTGACTTCATGATGGAAAACCAGGAATTGTCGGACCGGCTGATTTTTGAATTTTCACAGAAGGACGTGTTGCGCCACTCCTCGCTGGTCGGGCGCAGTCTTGCCACATTGGGCCGGCGGGGTTTCCGCTTTTCCATGGATCATATCGTTGATTTGACTATGGACCTTGCAGATCTTTCGTCCCGCTATTTTCGATATGCCAAAGTGTCGGCGAAGCTAATTCTTGATCAGGAGGCAGATATACATCCCGATGACCTGAAAGAGACATTCAGCCGGTACGACCTCGATCTGATTGTTGAAAAAATAGAAAGCGATCAGACCATTGTTGAAATACTGGACCATGGCATGGATTTTGGGCAGGGTTATTTGTTTGGCGAACCACGGTTGAGCAGCGATACCCGGTTGGATCTATAATTTCGTAACCTTTCCGGTTTTATGAGAACAAGGCGTCAATATCCGACTGAGTGGTATTTTCAGTTACTTTCGGATCAAGACCGGCTTTGGCATCCTGTTCATAAACCACAGGTTTTGCCGGTTCGGCCTTGGCCTTCTTTTCAGCCTGAGCCTGGGCTTTGCGCTGTTTTGCCTGTTCTATGAGGTTTGGGTGCGGTTCAGGGACTTCTTTTGTGACTTCTTTCACGACTTCTTTCACGACTTCTTTCGCGGCTTCTTCAGTTACCGTATTATTGTTTTCTGACTCTGTTTGGGGTGCATCTGATCCACCGGCAAACATAAAATCAATATCGTCTGTGGCCGCCTCTTCGGAAATTTCTGCGGCGGGTTCCTGCTCATTGGCACTGACTTCTTCGACCTCCTGTGCGACCTCCTGGGTATCAACATTATCCTCATCTGGACTGATTCCATTGAGCAGGTCATCAATTTCTGTCTGGTCAATGCCTTCGCCGTCCAAAGCAGGCCCGTTTAACAGGGCTTTGTTTTCATCAATATCTTCGTCGGCTTTTTCTTTGTTCTGACCGCCTTCCATAACGCCCAAAATACCGATCAGACGACCAACACGTTCTTCCACATGTTCCAATGTGCTGACGACCTTGCTGATTCTCTGCCCGGTAATATCCTGAAAGGAACAGGCTTCGAATATCTGCATAACAGCATCATTGATTGTGGTTTTATAGGCTTCAGGATCAGCCGGGTCTGCATCCATAATCTGTTCGGCAGATTCCATAATGGTGTTGGTCGCACTTTCCGTTTGCTGTACTATGGCCGCCAGTTCCAGACCCGCCCGGGGGATTCCCGCTTCGTCAGAATGGTCCGGTGACAGCGATGATATTTCAGACCGCGCATCATCAATATAATCAGCCAGTGACTGGCATTCCTGATATATGGTAAGGTCGATGGATTTGAAGTAGCTTTCAAGAGAGCGCATCAAGACTTCCGTCAGGGCGGCCACATCAGGCAGTGAGACGGCCTGATGGTCACCGGCACGCAGCCTGTCTACCAACGGGCCGATATGTTCAGGCATGAGACCACGGGGCATCAGAATTCTCCAAGCACACTGGATAATTTTTGTTTCAAAGTTGCGGCATTGAACGGTTTGACAATATAATTGTTTACCCCGGCCTTTTTAGCTGCAATCACGTTATCTGTTTTTGATTCTGCAGTAACCATAATGAAGGGTATCTTTTTGAGGATATCATCAGAACGGACTTCTTTCAGCAATTCATATCCTGTCATAGGCTCCATATTCCAGTCGGAAATGATCAGGTTATAATTTTTGGAGCGCAGCCTGTTCAGGGCTTCCGCGCCATCGCTGGCTTCCTCAACATTGTTGAAACCCAGTTGCTTTAGAAGATTACGAATAATCCGCAACATTGTTTTATAATCGTCCACGATAAGGATGGACATTGCTTTATCTACAGCCATAATATTCCTGCTTGCTTAAATTAATAACATTGGTCCTGGCAAGATGGTTTTCAGCACGTCCTGCCTGTGATGTATCCAAATTACCGCAATCCTTTAAAAAAAGGGTTAATGTGACCATAACAATATTATTTTTTTATTTGCTTTATTTTTCCAGCCGTATTACGCACAGAACAGGGGCTTCGAAAATAAATATGAAGGGTGATATATGTCAGACGTGAAAGAGGCTTGTCTGGAGAATCTTGAGATGGGGCAGTCTTTTACTACGGTTAATGTGGTGAGTGATGCGGATATTGTCAAATTTTCTGAAGTGACCGGGGATGTGAACCCCATACATCTGGATGATGCCTATGCCCGGGCGTCTGTTTTCGGGGAACGCATTGCTCATGGCATGATATCGGCGGGCTATATTTCTGCCATATTCGGCACAGAATTTCCCGGACCCGGCAGCATCTACCTGTCCCAGACTCTGAAATTCAAGGCACCGGTAAAAATTGGCAATACTGTTGAAACAACGGTGACTATTACGGATTTGAACCGGGCAAGAAAGCGTGTGACACTCAATTGCGAATGTCGGGTGGGTGACAGGGTAGTTCTGACCGGTGAAGCCCGCCTGATGGTTCCCGGTGGGTAAGAAACGGCGATGAAAATTTTCAGGTATTATGATAATTTACCGGATGAGGCAAAGGGCAGTGTCATTGTGCTGGGGAATTTTGACGGTTTTCATAAAGGCCACCAGACCGTGATCGGCCGGGCTGGAAAACTGGCCTGGGAAATGAATACGACCCTTTCGGTTTTGGTGCTGGAACCTCATCCGCGCAGTTATTTTAATCCGGGACAGGATGATTTTCGCCTGACTTCTTTTCGCACCAAGACTCATTTGCTGGAGGATTTTGGCGTCGATACCCTTTTTGTTCTGCCCTTTGACAAAAAACTGTCCCATCGGACGGCGCAGGATTTTGTTGCCGGCATTTTGCGGGATAGTCTTGAGGCTCTGCATGTTTTTGTGGGCTATGATTATCGTTTTGGCGCAGGCCGGGGCGGCAGTGCCAGTGTTCTTCGCCAGATGGGCCATATGGAACAGTTCGGCGTCACCATTGTCGAGAGGATCATGGAAGGCGATCATATCTATTCCTCCACCAATATCAGGGACAGCTTGCGGGCCGGGGACGTGCGGCGCAGTGCGGACCGGCTTGGCCATTGGTGGCATGTGGAAGGTCACGTCCTGCATGGGGACAAGCGGGGCCGGACGATAAATTTTCCGACGGCCAATCTGTCCATAGAAGGCTATATCAAACCAAAGCTCGGTGTTTATGCGGTGCGGGTGATGATCGGGTCTGGTCCGGCGAAGGGCTTGTGGAATGGGGTGGCGAATGTGGGCAGGAGGCCGACGTTTGCCAAGGATGACCTTGTGCTGGAAGCCCATATTTTTAACTTTGATTTTGATATATATGAACAGCCGATTCTGGTGGAATTTGTTGATTTTATCCGCGAAGAGCGAAAGTTTGATGGCCTGGAATCCCTGAAGGAACAGATTGGGAAGGACAGCATAACCGCACAGAAAATTCTTGCTGATTCGAATAACCGGCAAGCCTCTATCCCTGCTCCCCGACGGGAAGATCACCTTTAGGGATAAAACACTCGACAATGCATGGCTGTAATTGCTACAAAGTGTAAATTTTCTGTGAGCCAGGAAACCAAATTATAATGACCAAAGATTATCGATCGACTATATTTCTGCCGCGGACGGATTTCCCCATGAAAGGCAGCCTGCCCAAACGGGAACCGGAATGGCTGGCAAAATGGGAAAAAATGGATATTTACCGGAGGCTCCGTGAAAAGGGCCGTGATCACAGGCAAAAATTTATTCTTCATGATGGACCACCCTATGCCAATGGTAATATCCATATTGGCCATGCCATGAATAAAACCCTCAAAGACATCATCGTGCGTTCTCAGCAGATGTCTGGCAAGGATGCGCCTTACGTGCCCGGTTGGGACTGTCATGGCCTGCCCATTGAATGGATGATCGAAAAGCAATATAGCAAGAAAAAGATCAAAAAAGACGATGTGGACCCCATAGAGTTCCGCACAGAATGCCGGAAATTTGCCGCCAAATGGGTGGATGTCCAGAAAGAGGAATTTAAACGGCTGGGCATTTTTGGTGACTGGGACAAGCCATATTTAACCATGAATTTTGACAGCGAGGCCCAGATAGTTCGGGAACTGCAGAAATTCCTCATGAACGGCAGCCTGTACCGGGGGTCTAAACCGATCATGTGGTCGGTGGTCGAGAAAACCGCCCTTGCCGAGGCCGAGATCGAATATCAGGATCATACCTCTCACATGATTGATGTGGGCTTTACGGTTGTCTCATCGTCGCAGGCGGATTTGGTTGGGGCGAAAATTATCATCTGGACCACCACCCCCTGGACCATACCGGGCAACCGGGGGATCGCTTATGGCAAAGATATTGATTATCTGTTGTTTGAGGTTACAGCGGTTGCCGATGACAGCCGCGTGGCCGTGGGCGCCAGAATTTCCACTTGCGAGATGTTGAAATCAGCCTTTATGGAACGGGCGGGTATTACCGGAGTTAATGTTGTTTCCCGTTTTAAAGGCTCAGATCTTGAGGGCACAATATGTCATCATCCGTGGCATGAGAGCGGCTATGATTTTGATATCCCGGTCATTGAAGGTTACCATGTCACCACAGAGGCCGGGACCGGTTACGTCCATATCGCACCAGGCCACGGCCAGGAAGATTTTGAAGTGGGCAAGACTTATGGTTTGCCTGTCCCTTTCACTGTGGATGATGGCGGGCTTTATTATGACAGTGTCCCCCTGTTTGCCGGCGAGCATGTTTATAAAGTTCATGACCATGTTTGCGCGGAACTGGAAAATGTTGGCGCGCTGCTGGCCCGGGATACAATTATCCATAGTTATCCCCATAGCTGGCGGTCAAAAGCGCCGCTGATATACCGCAATACGCCCCAGTGGTTTATTTCCATGGAAAAGAATGGTCTTCGGGATAAGGCGGTTGCTGAGATTGACAAAGTGCGCTGGGTGCCGGAAAATGCCAAAAACCGCATGATGGCCATGGTTCAGGACCGCCCGGACTGGCTGCTGTCCCGTCAGCGCGCCTGGGGGGTGCCGATCACGGTCTTTGTGAGCAAGGAAGGCGGCGAACTGCTTCGGGATGATGCGGTGAATGAGCGGATTGCAAGTGCTGTGGAAGCCAAAGGCGCCGATGCCTGGTACAGCGGGGATGCGGCAACTTTTCTTGGCGATAATTATAAGCCCGAGGACTATGAAAAGATCACGGATATTCTGGATGTCTGGTTTGACAGCGGATCAACCCATGCTTTTGTGCTGGAACAGCGCGACGAACTTCGGTCTCCTGCTGACCTTTATGTGGAGGGTACGGACCAGCATCGGGGCTGGTTCCAGTCATCCTTGCTGGAATCCTGTGGTACCCGTGGACATGCCCCCTACAAGAATGTCCTGACCCATGGTTTTACCCTTGATGACAAGGGCCGGAAAATGTCTAAAGCTCTGGGCAATGGCATAGCACCACAAAAAATTATTGACCAGTTTGGCGCGGATATTCTACGCCTGTGGGTCACGTCGACTGATTATATGAATGATCACCGGATCGGCAATAATATCATACAGGCTCAGGTGGAGGCCTACCGCAAAATCCGTAACACCCTGCGGTTTCTTCTGGGCAACCTGAATGATTTCAGTGAGGCGGAAAAGCTTCCCCTGTCTGAAATGCCCGAACTGGACCGTGTCATTCTGCATCGGTTGTGGGAACTGGATGAGGTAAACCGGCAGGGTATTGCCGACTTTAACTTTAACCGGATTTATACGGCGTTGTATAATTTTGTTACCGTGGATTTGAGCGCCTTTTATTTCGATATTCGTAAAGACTGTCTCTATTGTGACGGCATATCCAGCATCCGCCGCCGGGCAACGCGAACCGTACTGGACCAGATATTTTTCGTCCTGACCAAAATGCTGGCCCCCATATTGGTGTTCACCTCTGAGGAAATCTGGCAGTCGCGTTTTCCGGATGACAATGACAGTATCCATTTGCAAACCTTCCATGGCATACCCGCTAAGTGGCGTGATGATGCGCTCTCGGCCAAATGGGACAGGGTCAGAAGTCTGCGCAAGGTGATCACGGGCGCTCTGGAAGTGGAACGGCGCGAGAAACGTATTGGATCATCACTGCAGGGGCAGGTAAAGGTCTATGTGGCGGATGGAACTTATGAGCAGGCGCTGATGAATATTGATCTGGCGGAATTGTCCATTACATCAGCAGCCGAGCTTGTGGTGGCGCAAGCGCCGCAGGATGCCTTCCGCCATGAAGATGTGGATGGTGTTGCCGTGGTCAGTACATTGGCCGGGGGCGACAAATGCGAACGTTGCTGGCAGATATTGGAGACCGTGGGCACCGTGGCCGGTTTTGAGGATATTTGCCCGCGTTGTGCGGATGCGGTACAGGAAGCAGGGTAGGGGATGATCAGCCGGAGGTTTTATCTGGGGCTTGTCATTGCTTTATCGGCTCTGGTTCTGGACCGGGTCAGCAAATGGTGGATCATGGATGTGCTTGATCTGCCAGCCATACAGATGGTCCGGATTCTGCCCATGTTTAACCTGCAATGGGTGGAGAATCGCGGGGTCAGCTTTGGTATGCTGAGTGCGGATGGCGAGCTTGGCCGCTGGGCACTGATTATTCTGACGGCGCTGATTGTGTTAGGGCTTGGCATTTGGCTCAAATCTGTGCAGACCAGGGTCTTGGCCATTGCGATCGGTTTGGTGATTGGTGGTGCGTTGGGCAATATTTATGACCGGATTATTTTCGGTTATGTGGCCGATTTTCTGCAATTTTATGTAGGGGAGTGGTCATTTGCCGTCTTTAATGTCGCTGACAGTTGCATAACGGTCGGTGCGGCGTTATTGATATGGGACAGTTTTTTTGGGCCAGAGTCCGGGAAAGAATCCTCTGGCCGGATGTAATGCTGGCGGGATGTTATGAAAAAAGGAAAAAACAGTGCGAAATAAACTTTTATTAGGCGGCATGATTCTGACCATTGTCAGTATGGTCCCGGCCTGTTCAAAAATGGGTGGCCCGGATGAATTCAGTGTTTTGAAGAATCCGCCTCTTGTGGTACCACCGGATTATCATTTGCGTCCCCCGGGGGAAGACAGCGAACTGAAGGATGCTTTCACACCACAGGAAATTGCCAAAAGAGCCCTGTTTGGGGATAGTATAAGTTAATTGAGAAATATTCTAGGCCCGGCATAAGAATCGGCTAATTGCCGTAAGAATTAACAGGGCACCAAGGATATATACGGTTATGACATGGCCATTTGCCATTCCGGTAATTCCTGTGGAAATCAGTCCCGTTCCGGCGCCAAAAACCAATCCGTTAAAAAGTCTCATTCCCTGTTCCTCCTGCGGCGTTATTTTTTAATGTTACGGGCATTATTGAAGGGGAATATGTTCACACTGTGAAAGAAATAAGGTAATCTTGTGACAGTTTTTATGTCAATTGGGAGTTTGTCTTGAGAATCCGCGTCCTTTCGGAAAATACCATCAATCAAATCGCCGCCGGTGAGGTGATTGAGCGTCCGGCAAGTGCGGTGAAGGAACTGGTGGAAAATGCCATCGATTCCGGGGCGCGTGCCATACAGGTGGTGATGATCGATGGTGGCCGGAAATTGATCTCGGTCAGTGATGACGGTTGCGGCATGAGCCAGTCTGATCTTGAACTGTCCGTGGCCCGCCATGCCACCTCCAAACTGCGCGAAGATGATCTGACAGATATTAAAACCATGGGTTTTCGCGGTGAGGCGCTGCCTTCTATCGCTTCTGTCAGTCGCTTTTCCATAACCAGCCGTGCGGATGGCGCGGATGACGGCTGGAGGCTGGTGATCGAAGGCGGGCAAAAACACGCCCCCCAGCCCGCCGCATGTGGTCAGGGCACCCGGGTTGATGTTCGGGATTTATTCTATGCCACACCAGCCAGACTGAAGTTCCTGAAAGGGGACCGCACGGAATTTAATCATGCCCTTGACGTGATAAAGCGGCTGGCCATGGCCTATCCTGAAATTGGTTTTTCCCTGATGGACGGGGACCGGCGGGCCTTGTCGCTTTCCGCGGTGCCGGGGGAATTGACGGATAGGCGGCTCAAGAGGCTGACAGCCATACTGGGCAGTGATTTTGGCGATAATGCCCTTGTCATTGATGAGATACGGGAAAATATCAGGCTCAGCGGATATGCCGGTCTGCCGACCTATAACCGGGGCAATGCCCAGCATCAGTTTTTATTCGTCAATGGCCGTCCGGTGAAGGATAAGCTGCTTAACGGGGCGGTGCGCGGCGCCTATATGGATTTTCTGGCCCGTAATCGGCACCCGGTGCTGGCCCTGTTCCTTGAGGTGCCGACGCCTATGGTGGATGTTAATGTTCATCCGGCCAAGGCGGAGGTGCGCTTTCGGGACAGCGGTCATGTCAGGGGACTGATTGTCGGCGCTCTGAAGCGTGCCCTGACCGGGGCCGGGCACCGGGCGGCAACCACTGTGGCCGGGGCGGCACTCAGCTCATTTCAGCCGGGCAGTCTGCCACAATATTCCGGGCAGGCTTCCTATGCCGCGCCAAATTATTCTGCCGGCCTTAAAGACCGGGCGCTTGATTTTCAAGAACCGCTGGCGCCGGGCTTTATGCCGCCTGGGGCACGGGTGGAAAGCGCGGCGGCGGCCGCTTCGGATGACATGGTGGCATATCCGCTGGGCGCGGCGCGGGGGCAGCTCCATGAAACCTATATTATATCCCAGACACAGGACGGGATTATCATTGTTGACCAGCATGCGGCCCATGAGCGACTGGTTTATGAGCGTATGAAGGCTCATTTAATTAACAATGACGTCCCCCGGCAGATATTGCTGATTCCCGAAGTGGTCGAGCTGGAGCAGGATGCGGTGGACCGGCTTGTGCTGCGGGCCGGGGAACTGGGGGAGATGGGACTGCATCTGGAGGAGTTTGGCGTGGGGGCGGTTGTGGTGCGCGAGGTACCGGCCCTGCTCGGGGATACGGATATCAAGGGATTGGTGCGGGATCTGGCCGATGAATTGGGGGAGCTGGATCAGGCCCTGTCCTTAAAAGAAAAACTGGAAGATATTTGTTCGACCATGGCTTGTCACGGCAGTGTGCGGGCGGGCAGGCGGCTTAATGTCACGGAAATGAATGCCTTGCTTCGGGAAATGGAGCAGACGCCTCATTCGGGTCAGTGTAACCATGGCCGCCCCACTTATGTGGCATTGGGACTGTCGGATATTGAAAAATTATTTGGCCGCAGGTAGGGGCCTGTTGCTATTCAGGCCGCCGTCAGGTGATGCTCTTTTAATTCCTCAATGGCAATATTTATATGCATCGCCACATAGTCAAGCGTTTCTGCGTCTGCTTCCTTGCAAAGATAGTTTAACGCATTAATCATGCCGGCATATTCATATTCCATTTCTGAAACATATTGCTTTGTTGTTAAGGTTTTTTCTTGCATATTCATATTTTCTGTTCCCACATCATAGACACCACCGTAGATTGTATAAAATGAATTAATTATCTATATCATAAATTATGGTTAATAGAAAGACGTATATATTTTATTCACGTAAAGGTTATTTTTTTAACAAAAACAAG